>CAYXVW010000146.1:0-6706 GCA_964468695.1 uncultured Balneolaceae bacterium
ATTTTATCTTATCCCTTTTATTTTCTACTATCTGTAGCACTAACGTATTCACACATCAATCTTATAACAAATATACACCTATGGCTAAAAAAATTGCTCTGGCTGCAGTGTTATTATTGATCCCAATAATGGTAGCTGCTCAAATCACTGACTTTAAAGCGGAATCCTACCAAGATGAGAACGGAAATGAACTGAATTACAGGATACTAAAACCGGCAGACTATGATACTTCAAGATCATATCCATTGGTACTGTTTTTACATGGTGCGGGAGAACGTGGAAGCGATAATTTTAGTCAATTGAAATGGGGAGTGAATCGTTTGGCCGTTCCGGAGATGCGGGAGGAGTACCCGGCATTTGTTGTGGCTCCACAGGTTCCAGAGGGAGAGTGGTGGTCTAACCTCAGAACGGAAAAAGGAGATACAACAACCTATACCGTCCCCCTGCGCGAAAATCCAACGGAACCAATGCGCTTAACCATTGAACTGCTTGATAAGCTTGAGAAAGAGTATGCCATTGACAAGGATCGTATTTATGTAACGGGGCTTTCGATGGGTGGCTACGGCACTTTTGATCTGTTGGTCCGGTTCCCGGAAAAATTTGCGGCGGGCGCACCCATCTGTGGAGGCGGAGATCTGACTAGGGCATTTCTGTTAGAAAAGACTCCTCTTTGGATTTTTCACGGTGCAAAGGATGAAGTAGTGGATGTTCGATATTCCCGTGAAATGGTGGATGCCATTCGACTGGCCGGAGGGAGTCCGGGATATACAATATCCTCATGCGGATCATGTCGGAGCTTTTGTGAAGGCTTATCGGGATCCTGAGCTATATAAGTGGTTGTTCAGCAAGGAGCTGGATAGGTAAGTCTCGGATGAGCGGAGAGGATGGTTATTTTACCTCAATTTCTGCATAAACGGGCAGATGATCAGAAGGGTAAAATCCATCCTGAAAGGGAGTTAATATTGCATGCTTATTAACCTGAATGCCATTGTTTACAAATATGTAATCAATTCTGCGACCGTCACTTCCACCTTTTACCTTAAATCCTTCAAAGGTAAATGAGGGACCCACATGAGGAAGTGCGGAAACGTCGTAGGCATCATTTAGTTCAGGGGTGCCGCTGGTGAGTGTAGCATAGGGCTGACTATCCGGAGTCACATTGAAATCCCCGGTAAGAACGGCCGGCATCTCTCCGGCTACTTCCTGAATGATATTTAGAATGAGCTTTGAGCTTTCAAGTCGGGCCACTTCCCCGATATGGTCAAAATGGGTATTGAAAACAAAAATCTGTTTACCAGTAGATTTGATTTCAAATAATCCCCAGCTGAGTATGCGGGGCAGGGCGGCATCCCAGCTCTTGCTCGGTTTTTGGGGGGTCTCAGAAAGCCAAACCGTACTGTCAGACTCTTCTACTAGTTTTACCTTACGCGTATCATAAAATATGGCGGAAAATTCTCCTCCATGTTTACCATCCTTACGTCCCTGACCAATCCACTCATAATTGGAAAGTTCTTGATTTAGATAGGTCAGCTGATGTATTAATCCTTCCTGAGTACCTACGAATGCAGGTCCGTAGAATTTTATGATATTAGCAACCCTGTCTTTACGATTATCCCAATGGTTTGGTGCATCATCCGGATTATCGTACCGAATATTATAGGACATAATATTTAACCCACCGGATTGGGCCTGGGCAGTGGAGCTTATGCTCACTAAAAGAAGCAGAGATATAAGAATGAAAAACAAGAAGCGGGCCATATGCTTAAGAAGATTCGCGTACCACAAGTTCAGTAGGAACCAGATTAATCATTCTATCTGGTTGTTCATCCTCGCCTAACAAGGCCTTCATTTTCTGTATAGAGACCGTTCCAAGATGTTCATAGTGGGTATGAACAGAAGAAATTTTGGGAACATGACGCGAACAGATTGGTAGGTCATCAAAACCAACAATAGCGATATCCTCCGGAAAGTCATAGCCTTCGACCATTGCTTGTTGCATAAAGCCCTGGCACATATTATCGTTACCGGCAAAAATAGCACGTGGCTTATTTTTGGCTTTATTGAAGGCATGGAAAGCCTGTATACCAGACTCAAAGCTAAAATCTCCTTCGAATTCCCAGTTCAATGTAATGTCCTCCTGACGTTTTACATAATCCATAAATCCGTGGGCACGCTGCCGCGATACATTTTTATCAGCTGGTCCATGAATAATACCACAGGTTTCATACGACCGTTTACTAAAATGTTGGCCTACCAAGTGTCCACCGCCATAATTATCAAAGCCTACGGTATTGAATACTGGATTATCGAGCAATTCATTAGAAACCACAGGAAAGTCTTTCGGTAAGACTTCTCGCAGCTTTTTGTAATGCTTTTTCCAGAAGCGGGGAGCATTAATAATAAGTCCATCATATTCTTCTTTCTTTACCTTCTGAGCAATGTCTTCAATTTTCGGAATATGATCTTCTAAGCTTGAAAGGCTCAGACGTACATTTTGACGAGAGGCGGCTTTATTAAGACCGTCAAAAAAGGAGGCATAAAATTCCCCAACCTGAATACCTACTATAAGCAGTACATCCAGTATATTATCCCCCTTTAAGCCTTCCTGGTAATTTTGTACGGGGTAGTTTAATTTTTTTGCGCTTTTTAAGATGGCTTTTTTAGTATCGGGATTGGTATCGAAACCATTGAGAACTCTTGAAACAGTTGATATAGAAAAACCAGTATCTTCTGCAATATCTTTTAGTGTTACTTTCAAAGTATAAAAGTATTGTTAGTTAATGATTTGTTAATGCTTAGTATAAGTATTTAAAATAAACCAAATAAAATTTTTTGTCTAATTAAATTAAAATAAATACGTATATAATTTAATTTAATTAGTTGATAGGGCGGATGGTAAAAAGGGTGTTGAACTAGTCATTTGTTTTACAGCCCCATCAAATAACTTTATTATCATTCTTTCCATTCGTGATAGAATTCCAACATATTTTAAGTTCTTAAATATAATAAATCCTTAGGAATATTTTATAATCTTTAAGGATAATTACAAAAGGAATTCTACGTCTAAAATATAATTACTGTATCTATTAGTGATAACTACCTGAAAATATTTTTCTTTTTTTTAAAAAAGTACCTGCAATTTGGATCTACTCGGTTTAATACGATCTACAACATTTAAAAGCTATAGATAGCATCACTCTTGTTTTTTAAATTTATTTAAAATAAGTTGCATTTATAGTAAATTAATTTTCGTTTTTTCCAGCGTTGGTATATAGTAATGGATCAGTAAGTACTCACCGATTTCTATTAGCGGGATGAGAATATTGATTAAAGATGACAGGAGTAATATTCTATAGCATTCGCTAACTGGGCGGCTGGAGTTGTTTAAGGACGGAAACGACTTCTGTTAGATATTTTATTTATGGACGAAGAAAGAGGTTTATGGTTGAATCGATACAGCCAGAATATACGTGTGATGTAAAATTTGAGGATGATCCGGATTTATGGCAGTCCATATTGGAGGGAGAACGGGATGCCTTTGAACTGTTGTTCCAAAAATATTTTGATGATTTATTTCATTATGCCTTAAAGTTAACCGGGCAACGGAGTATGGCTGAAGATCACGTTCAGGGATTATTTCTATATATTTGGCAGAAGAGAGGCACGCTTAAAGAGGTGATGGCAGTGAAAACTTACCTGTGGACGGCTCTCAGAAGACGCATTATCGATAGTTATCGCAAAAAACAGGCAGAGCGGAAGTATTTGGATATATTTTATGATGATAAGTTGAGCATGCAGTTTTCCACTGAAGAATTGATCATCAATAATGAACAGGCTACTATCCGAAGCAAAAGATTAAAAGAAGCAATTGAACAACTATCATCACGAGAACGAGAGATATTATATCTGAAGTTCTATGAAGGTATGAATTATCAGGAGATCGAACAGATTATGTCGGTCAATTATCAGACTTGCCGTAACTATACGTACAGAGCTATAGAATCTTTGCGAAAAATCCTCCATACAGAAGTTTTAGCTAGTATCATTTTAGCGGGACTACTCTGTGTGTTATAAAGGATAATCACTTTTTAAGACGTAGTTTTTCATTCACTCATAGAGTTTCTTTGCAAAACCGTGTCACTTCCCATTCTTCAAGACACAGATCCACTCCAATTTAGATTGAAATCTCCAGCTAGGAAGTATACAGTACCTTGGAGGTACATTAATATAAATACTAAGTCTTCAAGAGTATTTGGTTTCATGTGAATTTGTGGAATTTATTATTTTAAATAAAATAGTTTGGATTTTTTTGAGTACAAACAGCTTTCACAAACGTCTATTCCTTGAAATAGAATTCAAAGAATAGATTTAGAGCCGGTGAAAGAAACTGATTATAGTTTTGAAGAACTGATTCATAGTGAATCATTTCAAAATTGGGTTAAGGGACAGGCAGGACCCGAAGAAAAAAAGTATTGGGATGACTGGGTAGCAAAGGCTTCCGAGAATCGCTTATTAGCTATGCGGGCGCAAAAAAAAGTCACCGGATTCTCTATAAAGCCGATTTCCAATCCAAATCGTGCAAAGGTCTGGAGGAATATCCAAAAGCATATCCCAGAAAAAGGGGACCACAACCTAAAATCAAAAAATAGTTCCTCCTCCAATGGCAGGCTACAGTGGTTTTTTAGAGCGGCCGCCGTTTTTTTCTTGGTAGCATCAACGGCACTGGCCATCCATTTTATGTATGAACCAGCACCTGAAAAGCAGGAGGATCAACTCGTACGCAAAGAAGTAGTTACAAAATATGGAGAACGCAAGACAATCAAATTAAATGACGGATCCAGTATAATTTTGAACGCGCATTCAAATTTGGTTTATACTGTTGATCCTGGAGATTCTAATGCGATAGAAGTTTTTCTGGACGGTGAGGCTCATTTCTCGGTAGAAAAAAGAGAAAACCCCGGAGATACTCCCTTTAAAGTTAGAACTTCAGGAGGATATGTAAAGGTGATGGGGACAGAATTTGTGGTTTCAACCCGGAATCAAGATACCCAGGTAGTCTTAGAAGAAGGAAGTGTGGCTTTGACCCCTATGAACAGTGATAATAGGGAAACGACGATAATGAGGCCCGGAGAATTAGCTGAATTCAATGCTGATAGTAAAAGCATCAAAACCCGTTTGGTTAATACAGAGGTTTATAGTTCGTGGACTACCTACCAGCTGGTTTTTGATAAAACCCCTTTGGCTGAAGTAATGGATCGATTGGAAAATACGTTTGGTATCAAAGTAGTAGTCAGGCAACCGGATCTGTATGAACGGACAATTTCTGGAGCAATCGACAATTCAAGTCTGGAAGTAATTACATCAGCACTATCTAATACCTTAGATACACCTATAATAGTTAAGGACGATGCAGTTTATGTCGATAAGTAGATTTTTACTAAAAATATGTAAGGGCACAGTACCAAAATATTTTAAAGTCTAAATAAGTAATGGTTAATCTTAACTCGGTCGATATGAAGACGACAAGTCAATTTTATACTTCTGTAAGAATCTGTATAGTTGTGGTAATTTGTGGACTGGCCGGCTTGTGTAGCCAGGCATACAGTCAATCTACTACGCAGTATTTAACATCTAATGAGGGGAATTTGTTGTTGGATAACAAGGTCCAGCAAATTGTTTCTTTAAAGTCCATTTTAAATAAGATAGAGGATTCTCACAATATCTCTTTCCTATTTGATAACCGTCTGGTTGCGGAGGAATATGTGTCTATTCCAAGTATAGAAACTGACAGCCTGGCAAACTTACTCGGAAGAATACTGTCCGAAAGGGGATTGACATATAGAAAACAGACTGAACGGACTTATGTGATTATGGAAAACTCAGATGCTGAAAGCCCGCCTGTATTTGAAGAGATCGTTACTGGACGTGTTACCGAATCAACTAGCGGGGAATTGTTGCCAGGAGTAAACATTATTGTCAAAGGCACACAAATAGGAGCAACAACCGATATGAGTGGGAATTACCAGATTAAGGCTCCAAGTTTACAAGATACCCTCATCTTTACTTTTGTGGGTTTTCAAACGCAAGAGGTTCCTATAAACGGTCGTACAGAAATTGATATCCAATTAGTTCCGCAAACTATCGAGGGGGATGAACTGGTTGTCATTGGTTATGGAAGTAGTAAGCGAGAAGATTTGACAGGATCGATCTCCTCTGTTACCGCATCCGATTTAGAAAATTCAGTAACGAGTACGTTCGATCAAGCTCTGCAGGGACGTACCGCCGGAGTTATGGTTATGAAAAATTCGGGTAAACCTGGCGGCGGAGTTTCAATGCAAATTCGGGGAGTAAATACTCTGCAGAGCAGCTCCGAGCCGTTGTATGTGATTGATGGAGTGCCCATTTCGGGGGATTCAGATGACGGCATAACCAATCCCCTGGCGACGCTTAATCCGAGTGATATACAGTCTATTGATATCCTTAAAGATGCTTCTGCGGCAGCTATTTATGGTTCGCGAGCATCGAATGGAGTAGTACTGATTACCACTAAACGGGGACAGGAGGGCGATGTTCAGGTTAATTATGACGCCTATGTTGGAGTACAGCAGCTGCCGAAGCAATTGGACGTTATGAATCTTCGTCAATATGCCCAATACCGGAACAGGCAGGCAGAAATTGCGGGATGGGGCTCTCAGCCAGAATTTGC
>CAYXVW010000147.1:0-6699 GCA_964468695.1 uncultured Balneolaceae bacterium
AGCGAATTGCAAAGTCGGGCAAACTGCTGGGCATTCCGGTGGATGATCACATCATCATCGCCGGCGATGGTTATACCAGTTTTCGGGCTAAAGGGCTTCTCAATTAAAAGTATCCAATGAAAAATTAAAAATTGGAAGAGTATTACTATGAAAAGAGAAAATATAATTAGAGATAAAAGTTATAGTTTTGCACTAAGAATAATCAAATTAAATCAAATGATGGTTAATGATTTAAAAGAGTATGTATTGTCGAAGCAAATCTTAAGAAGCGGGACATCTATCGGAGCAAATATTGAAGAAGCAATTGGTGGCCAGTCAAATAAAGACTTTAGAGCTAAAATGTTCATATCTTATAAAGAGGCACGAGAAACACACTTTTGGCTCCGCCTCCTAAAAGATAGTGGCCTAATTCCGCCTAAAATTGCAGAGTCACTATTGGATGATTGTGAAGAACTAAAGAAAATTTTGGGATCAATATTAGTAACTCTGAATAAAAAACATTCTTAATTCTTCATTTTTAATTTTTCATTCCTTGATGTTCGATATTCAAGATTCAAAAACCTTATATTTACGGCTAATTTAGAATTTGGCAAATAATTAACTCATGAAGGACTACCTGCGATCCATTATTAAAAATTCGCTACAACAATTTGATATCAGCGAAGAAGAAATTCCTGAAATCCAGATTGAAAAGCCCAACCAGCCCGACCATGGCGATGCTGCAGCCAATATTGCTCTCAATTTAGCCAGTGTTCTAAAAACTAATCCCCGCGAGATAGCTACGCAGATTGTAGAGGGACTGGAGTACAACCCCAAAAAGATTAAAGCAGTTGAAATAGCGGGTCCCGGCTTTATCAATTTTCGTTATGCCGATAATTATCTCTTTGATGAATTAGAAACCATTCTATCGCAGGGAACGAACTTTGGAAAAACAACTAGCCAAAAAGGGAAACGAATACTCGTCGAGTTTGTAAGTGCCAATCCTACAGGTCCACTTACCGTAGGTCATGGACGTAATGCCGTCTTAGGCGATACTATTGCCAACCTACTGGAATGGACCGGTGCAAAAGTTAATCGGGAGTATTACTTCAACGATGCAGGCCGGCAAATGCGCATATTAGGACAAAGCGTTCGCGCACGCTACCTGCAGGAGCTTGGTCACGATGTTGCCCTTCCTGAAGATGGTTATAAGGGAGCATATATCAAAAATATTGCCCAGGCATTAATAGAAGAACACGATGATGCCCTTGTGGATACCGAGGATATTACGCCCTTTAAAGAAAAAGCTGAGCAACTCATCTTTGATGACATTCAGGAGACCCTAAACCGGATGAACATCAAGATGGACTCCTTCTTTAATGAAAAAGAAGTTTATGAGGACGGTACCATTGATGACATTGTTAAAAAATTCCGTGAAAAAGATTTAGCATACGATAAAGATGGGGCCACCTGGTTCCGAACCACTAAGTTTGGAAAAGATCAGGATACCGTGCTCATTAAAAGCAGTGGCGAACCCACATACCGGCTGCCCGATATTGCCTACCATACCAATAAGCTCGATCGCGGCTATGACCAATGTATAGACGTTTTTGGAGCGGATCATATTGATACCTATCCTGATGTGCTCTCCGGTATAGAAGCGCTGGGCTACGATCCTAAGAAAGTCGATGTGGTAGTATATCAGTTTGTTACACTTGTCAAGGATGGTAAGCCGTTTAAAATGAGCACGCGCAAAGCCAACTTTGTAACACTGGATGAATTGATGGATGAAGTGGGTGCAGATGTTACCCGATTTTTCTTTGAGATGCGCGATCCCAATACCCATCTCGAATTCGATGTGGGGCGAGCTAAGGAAGCCGGAGAAAAAAATCCGGTTTTTTACCTGCAATACGCCCATGCTCGTATCCACAGTATCCTGCGCAAGGTAGAGCAGGAATATAACTTTGAAGAAAAGGCAGATCTCACATTACTGACTCATGAGTCAGAGATAAACCTGATAAAAAGTCTCATACGCTTTCCGAGAATGATTGAAAGTGCTGCCGAAAGCCGGGAACCCCATCGCCTGATTAACTATCTCGATGACCTGGCCTCACACTTTACTTCTTTTTACCACGACTGCCGTATTCTGGGAGAGAAGCCACAGCTTGTTCAATCACGCACGGCACTGGCCAGGGCTACGGCACAAGTACTGGCTAATGGATTAGGGATATTGGGAATCAGCGCTCCCGAACAGATGTAGTTGGACTCTGAATGGAAGTCAAGTTGGAGGTTACAATACAAGATTCTTTCCAGCTTCAAGCTTTCCTAAGCTGGTATAAGCTTGGTAAAACACACAATTCCTTTACTGAACTGTTCGGCTACTTCAAATCCTGTTTGACTGAACATCTTATTACTTTCATCGACGGTCCAAAAGGTAAGGCCTCCAAAGCCGGCTGAATCCTGCAGCAGGCGCGCATACCAGGCATCAGCCTTCACAAGGTGCATCATAAAGAAAATTCCATCTTTTTTTATGACACGTCGTGCTTCATACAAAACTTTTGTGGGATCCGTCAGCTCGTTAAGTGTCCCTCCCATGGTAAGACCGTCAAAAGTTGCCCCAAAAAACGGCAAATGGCGGGCATCCGCCCGTAACAGATACTGGTCTGCTTGCTCAGCTTCTGACTTTATACGGGCTTCAGCCAACATCTGATGAGAAAAGTCAAGAGATACCACTTCACAATTTGGTTCTTCTTTCTTCAGCAAACGTCCATAAAGTGCCGTCGAGCAGCCAATATCCAGATATAGCTTACCAGGTTCCGGATTTAACCAGTCGGAAAGTAACTGCTGTTCCTTTTGGATCGGAAACTCATCTCCGGTCAATATGGAAAGAGAGCGCTTCCTCCAGATTTCCTCATACAGCGTGGCTGTTAATCTCCAGTGATTCGAACTTTGGGCCCACGACATTTCTATCGTTTCCTCATCCAGTAAATCTGTGATATTATCACGAATAGGATATTCATCTCCTTTATTAGAGCATACGGTTCCGTTGAAGGACTTCTGCAGCTGTGCTACTTCTGTGGGAATGGTAATAGCTGCCCGTTCATATTTGGGAGACCTGATTTCAAGAGCCATAAGCTAGGAGATTAATCGATCCTGAATATTGTTAGGATAATAATAGGTTAAATACATTTTATACCTAATACGTTTCCCAGCCGGCAAGTGTTACAGAGGGTTAAATCTATTTTTGAAGTATAATCGAAATTTGAGCCCCTTTTTGCACGCCCAGCATTTTTTGAGCGTCCCCCTGGTTGATTCCCACTTCCAGCATGCCGGCACTTCCTATGTAAGCCACAGGCTCTCCTTCGGTTACAGCGCCAAAAGTGGTATTAATTTCATTCAGGATAACATTACCCACATAAATCTTAACTTGCTTACCAGCAAGAACCTCATCGATAAGATCAGCCGAAATATTTGTAACCAGATTACCGAACTTATCAATATGAATAATAGTTCCCTCCAGACCGTCTTTATCGGCTATAGGCTGCATCCAACGATAGCTGATAAGTTCATCCAATGGCTCTCCCAGCTCTTCCAGAGTTACTCCCCGGCTTAAATGAGCGGCAGCCGGAGCAAAAACATCGCGCCCGTGAAAGGTATTAGACCGGCTTTCACGTAAATATTCTTTTTTATTGAGCTTAACCGCGGTATAGGATTGATCAGTTGTTAATAGCGAAAAAATACCGTTATCCGGACCCACAAAATACTGATCCTCAATCCTCAGGGCTACGGCGTTGCGTTCGGTTCCCACCCCTGGATCAATAACGACGGTATGCACCGTACCGGAGGGAAAAAGCATGGCCGAATTTTTAAGCACCCATGAACCAGCCATGATATCTTGTGATGGAATATCGTGGGAGACATCCACCAAGCGTGCTTCGGGAGCGATACCCAGCATTACAGCCTTCATCGCACTTACGTAATAATCCTGCAGACCGAAGTCTGTCGTAAGAGTGATTACATTACGCATAAGTGTTCAGCATCACCGGCATCACCAGCATGAGCATTTGCTCATTTTCCTCTTCATCTGATGGCTTAACAATACCTGCCCTGTTTGGAGTAGAAAATTCGAAATAAACTTCATCGTCATCCACATTACCCAATACATCAGCCAGATATTTGGCGTTAAAGCCAATTTCCATCTCTTCGTTATCGTATTCACATCCGATCGTTTCTTTGGCTTCACTACTCATATCAATATCCTCGGCCCGAATAGTCAGCTTATCCGGATGCATTTGAAGGCGGATTTGCCGGGTAGTTGAGCTTGAAAATATAGCCACCCGTTTAACCGTGGCTAACATCTGTTCCTTATCAATAATAAGTGTTTTATCATTTTCCCGGGGAATTACAGAATCATAATTAGGATACTGTTCATTAATCAGTCGGGTAATAACAATGGTATTCCCACTCTTAAACCGGGCGTGATCCTCTGTGATGGTAAGTACACACTCTTCTGCATGGAGCGCCTTCTGCACCAGGTTCAACGCTTTTTCGGGCACGATAAAGTTCATTTCCTCATCGCTGGTTAAATCCTTCTTAATATAACGAACCAACCGGTGCCCATCTGTAGCTACAAACTTGCTTTCTTCGGGACCAATATCAAAATACACTCCCATCATTGCGGGACGCAGATCATCATTTGATACCGCGAAGAGAGTCTTATCAATAGCTTTGATCATATCCTTTTTCGTGGTCTCTAACTGATGACCTTCATCCAGATTGGGGACTTCGGGAAATTCATCAGGATCTTCACCTACCAGCTTATAGGTCCCTTTATCCGTCCTAAATTTGACATTAAATTTTTCATCCACTTCAAAAGAAACGGGAATATCGGGTAGTTGGCGGAGCGTTTCCGTAAGACGTCGTGCCGGTATGGCTACTGCACCATCTTCATCAATATCCGCATCCATATATTCAATAATAGATATTTCAAGATCGGTGGCAGTCAGCCGTAAACTTCCATCCTCACTTTTAAACAAAATAGTTTCCAGAATAGGCAGGGTAGCCTTATTTGGTACAGCACCCGAAACAGCCGACAGAGCTTTAACTAATTCACTACTTGATACATTAAATCTCATAAGAAATTTTTTTTGCTGAGTATTTATCAGGCTTAAAAAAAGCCCGCATAATAAGTACCATATACTAATAAATCCTCACTCTCTTAGCAACCACATTAACCGTTCTTTATATGGAAATTTTCATGGCGATTTCTCAAATTTTTTAGTTCCTGATTTTAGCACGAAAAATCTTCTTATTCTTTTATCAGCAACTGATACTCACTCAGTGACGTAGCAACGTCCTTATAAATATCATTCTCCACCAGAGCACATATTTTCTTATGTTTAAATGCTTGAAAAATCTTAACCCTAATTGTTTTATTTGTGCGTATTCTGCTCATAGGTCCCACTGCAGTTGGTAAAACAGCACTTTCGGTAGATCTGGCGAAAAAGCTCAGTGCGGAAATCATATCCGTTGATTCCCGCCAATGTTATAAATACTTGAATATCGGAACCGCCACCCCCACGAAACAAGAACAAGGGGGCATTCCACACTATAACCTCTCGATTATCGATCCCGCTGTTAAAGACAGTGCCGCAAATTATGCCGAACGAGCGGAACAGTGGCAACAAGAAATTGAGAACCGCGGTAAAAATAGTCTTTATGTAGGAGGGAGCACCCTACACGTACAGTGCACCATTCAGCCGCTGGATGATGTACCCGAGGCAAACGAAGAGAACATTAATAAACTTGAAGCACAAATCGAATCCGATGGAATTGAACCACTTTATCAAAAGCTTCAATCCGTTGATCCGGATTACGCACAAAAAATGGACGGCATGAATACCCAGCGTATTGTTCGCGCACTTGATGTATGGATGCAAACCGGACGTCCCTTTAGTTCTTATCATTCTGACGATAATACTATTAGCGTACCCGATGACATGGTGGTATTCGGCCTGAAAAGAGATCGGCAAAAATTATACGATCGCATCAACCTTCGCGTTGACAAAATGTTTGAACAAGGCTTTCTGAATGAAGTTGAAGAAATACTGCGGCGGGGATATTCCCTGGAAGATCCCGGTTTGAATACGGTAGGCTACAAGCAAGCCATAGAGTTTATCAATGGTAATATGAGTCGTGAAAAAATGATCACGGATATGAAAACCAAAACGCGAAGATATGCCAAACGGCAGCTGTCCTGGTTTCGGCGATGGGATTTTATACGCTGGATTGATTTGGATAATACCTCCGATAAAGAGGCTCAGAATTTTATCGCACAACAGGTAGCAGCTAAGCTAAATAAAGATTAACTTTACCCTCACATTAAATCGCACTGATATTTACACCAATGTATAAGGCTACTGTCAACGTTACACTACGAAAATCCATTTTAGACCCACAAGGCAAGGCCGCCCATCACGCACTAAAAGACTTAGGAATTACGGATATTGAAGAAGTGCGTATTGGCAAACTGATTGAACTTAATATTGATGCCGATGATAAAGAAGCGGCCTTTGATATTGCTGAAACAGCCTGTACCAAACTACTGGCTAATGAGGTCATGGAGGATTTTGAAATTACGATTCACGAAAACTAAATGCTTTATTGATATGTACGATCCGCTTGCTAACACTTGGGGAGCTAATAAGCCCGATCAAGAAC
>CAYXVW010000148.1:0-6629 GCA_964468695.1 uncultured Balneolaceae bacterium
CCGTTGACAAAGATTCGTCCTTTCCCATTCTTAATGGGCTCGATAATCTCTCCCTTGCGCCCGACCAGTGATTCTTTTCCGGTGACGTTATTGGAAAATTGTATGCGAATTCCCTCGGTGACAATCCAGACAAAAAACAGGGTTGTTATTATGGTGGCAGGAACGAGCCATGCCCAGGAAAGCTCCATCGACTGGGGTAAATCCTGAAACAGCATGAGCGCCCCGAGAAAAAATGCGACTGCCCCACCCCCAATTAGAATACCAAAGGCCGGTGTAAATGCTTCAGCAACAAAGAGAACAATCGCTAAACCAATGAGTGCAAATCCTGCGATATTGATCGGCATTGAAGCTGAGGCATAAAGTACCAGTATCAACGCGATAACGCCTGCAACGCCCGGGACGATGGCACCAGGATTCGTAACCTCCCCAATGATCCCATAAATGGCGATCATAGTAAGAATGAGCATAACTTCGGGACGCATGATGAAGCTCAGGAGAGTTTCTGCTAAATTGGTGGGGATTTCTTCAATTTTAGCATTACGTGTATGCAGGGTATCCCCGTTCACAACACGTCCGTCAATCTGTTCGAGTAGTTCTTCCCGGTCATTGGAGATAAAATCAATAACATTGAGCTCGAGGGCTTCCTCAGCGGTAATGGATTCACCATCGCGTACTGCGGATTTTGCCCACTCGGCATTCCGGTCACGCCGGTTTGCCACGCTTTCAATGAAGCTTTCCGAATAGTTGAATATTTTCTTTTGCATTACCGAGTCTTGCTTTCCGCCTCCCATCTGCACTGGTGATGCTGCTCCAATGGTCGTAGCTGGAGCCATGGCAGCGATATGGGAAGCCATGGTAATGAAGGTACCGGCACTGGCCGCCCGCCCGCCTTCAGGCGCCACATAGACAATAATAGGAAGGTTATCAGAATCCAGAAATACCTGAACAATATTCTTGGTTGACTCCAGTAGTCCTCCGGGTGTATCCAGCTGAACAATAAGCGCTTCGGCCTGCTGTTCCCTCGCTTTGGCAATACCCCGGTTGATATAGTTCGTGGTTGTCGGAGAAATGGAACCCTCGACAGCAATCATCATGACGGTAGGCGCGGCAGATGCTTCATTGTTAGCGGCAGAGGTATCCTGCTGGCCACTGGCAATAGTGGTTATAGAAAAAAGGAGTGTTATGAGCAGAGTTCGTTTCATACTATTAATAAGATATCAAAAAGGACTTCGGAAGCAATAGTGGAGCAGGAATAATCTTAATTCATTAGTAATTAAGCAACTTGCCGCATTTCTTTGAATGCTTTCAATGATTAATGTAACAAGTAATGCGCCGATATTAATTAATCAATTAGTTTTGTTTAGTTGTCTTGTATAATCTATATTAATATAACAGTTGATTATTATTAACTAACTAATTAATGTCATGCCGGAAAGTAAGTCAGGAAGTCGATCAGAGATTATTAACGCTGCAAGGACAGAATTTTTGGCCCGGGGATACGAGGGAGCTCGCATGAAGAATATTTCCGATCATATAGGAGTATCCCAGGCAATGATTCACTATTATTTCAATACCAAGAAAGAGCTGTTTGAACATGTATACGCTCAGTCTGTAGTTACGGTGTTTGATGGTTTATCGGAACGGCTGGAAGAAGATCTCCCTCTTTTTAAAAAAATTGAGCAACTAATCGATTTTTGCCTGCAAAAGGCTGATGATCATTCCGAGGCGTTGGGGTTCATTATTACAGAAAGCCGACGTAACCCGGATTGGCTTATTCCACTCTTCAAAGAGCAAGTTTCCCTGGGCAGTGATCTACTGAAAAATCAAATTGAGGAAGCAGCCTCAGACTATTTGATTACCTCGGTAGAGCCGGAACAGCTACTGCTTAATATTTTTTCACTGTGTTATTATCCAACATTAGCGTTCCCTGTACATAATGCAATGTTACCGAATAAGCCTGATTTAGCCCGAAGTGCTACAGATCGGAAAGGAATTGTCTTAGATACTGTTTTAAACTGGTTGACGTCTTAAAAAACTAGTGTTCGGAGGCAATTTCTGTAATGCCTTCGCGAATGACGGAAAGGATCAGGTCAATTTCCTCGAGATGAGTGCGAAAATGGAGTACGGCTAATCGCAGGTATACCGTCCCGTTGATGTGGGTAGAGGACAAAAAAACGCGACCGTCACGATGGATGTAATCCACCAATTTTTTGTTAAACTCATTGGCAGCGCCGGAGTCGGGAATGTATCGGAAGAATAGTATGGAGAGCTCCGGCTCTGGACCTACTTCGATACCCTCTATTTTCTGTATTTCCTGGTAGAAGTAACGGGTAAGCAATAGCTTCTCGTCCAGCGCAGCCCGGAAAGGAGCCACACCAAGCAATTGTAGTGGAAGCCACATGCGCAGCCCGCGAAAATGTTTGGAAAGCTCCGGAGACAGGTCGGCCGGTGACCACTCTTCAGTGGCTTTCAGGGTATCCTGCATATAGTTTGCCATCATATGCTGGGATTCGAAAAGCTTCTTCCCGTCTTTAACGAGTACAGCCCCCGTTCCATAGGGTAAAAAGAGTCCTTTATGAGGATCAATAGTTACCGAATCGGAGCGTTCAATACCTTTCATTACTTTTTTTCCGTGTTCGGTAAGTAGAAAAAATCCTCCGTAGGCAGCGTCTACATGGAACCAGAGATTATGATTTTGGGCGATACCCGCAATCTCATCCATCGGATCTACGGCTCCCAGATCGGTGGTACCGGCTGATGCAAATATCATCAGCGGAATAAGTCCATCTTTATTATCATTCGCGATCTGTCGGGAGAGTGCTTGCGGTTTCATACGAAACCGGTCATCCATCTCAACTTTTCGTATTGTAGCTTCCCTGAGACCCGCAAATTTTATAGCCTTGATTACGCAGTGATGAACCTGGTGGGTAGTGTAAATTACCGCTTTTCCAAAATCTTTGGCTTGAATATCGGAATCATCCCGGGCGGCAACCATCCCAATAAGATTGGCGATGGATCCGCCGGAAGTCAGGTTTCCGGCCGCTGTATCGGGATAGCCCACGAGATCACACATCCAGCGGATGCATTTATTTTCCATTCGTACAGCTCCCGGAGAGGAGAAAAAGACGCCTGCATATCGATTGGTAATGGCTGCCAGGTAGTCGGCAATAGCAGAGGGATAAATTCCGCCCCCGGGAATATACCCGCCATGTTTGCCCGAAGCAGGATTCAGACCTTTACTGTCAACTTCTGAATTTAGTACGTTCAGCAGCTCTGTAAAAGGTTTTCCCCCTTCTTCAAAAGAAAGTTCGTGTAGCTTGCTTTCAGTACTATTGAAGTTCTCAAAGGCAGGTTTTTCGGATATTTCACTTATAAACTCTTCTCCATATCTGCCGGCTTTCTTCAGCATTGCAGATCGTTCCCGGTCAGAAATTTCCAGTCGCCGGGACTGTTTTTCGAGTTCTCTAATGCGTTTCTCCATAGAAGCTAAAACAGTTTACTGAATAGAAAATAAATGGAAATGAATATACGACTCCCGAAAACGGACACAAAATTATAATTTATTGGTTTCTCAAATAATTGGTCGGAAAGAAGAACTAAAAAGGGATGATCTTACGTTATAAAAATGGTTGCGAAAGTAAATACTCGGTAAAAGAAACCTAAGGTATTCTCTTACGTAAAATAGCTGTAAAAAAACGGAAGAAAGTATGAACAGAAACGGATTACGCACGGTATTTTTAATGACCCTTGCCGCAGTTTTATTTATGCTGGTGGGTCAGGTTTTAGGTGGTTCAACAGGACTTATAATAGCCTTTGTTTTTGCGATGGGCATGAACTTCTTCAGCTATTGGAAGTCCGATAAAATGGTGTTGCGCATGTACGATGCACAGCCGGTCGATCAGCAATCGCATCCGGAGTTGTACCGGATGGTTGAAGGATTAAGCCGGCGGGCTGAATTGCCAATGCCAAAGTTATACATCATTCCCCAACAGCAGCCTAATGCTTTTGCAACGGGACGTAATCCTGAAAATGCGGCAGTGGCCTTTACCGAAGGCATCCTGCAAGCTCTGGATAAGGATGAGCTTCGTGGGGTTACGGCCCATGAGTTGGCCCATATCAAAAACCGGGATATTCTTACTCAAACTATTGTGACAACGGTAGTCAGTGCTCTGAGTATGCTGGCACAATTTGCTTACTTTATTCCGATGGGCGGCAATGATCGGGGAGCGAATCCATTGGTAGCACTCATTGTACTTATTACAGCACCCATTGCGGCTATGATGTTACAATCTGCTATCAGCAGGACGCGTGAATACGAGGCCGATCGCGAAGGAGCAGAAATATCCGGCGCGCCCCGGCATCTGGCTTCTGCACTGCAGCGTATTCAAAAGGCGGCCGAAGAAGTGCCGATGAGGGTTTCGGAATCGGCCATGCGCTCAACTTCCCACATGTTTCCTGTAAATCCGTTTAACGGCGGACGTTTTATGAATCTGTTTTCCACCCATCCGGATACGGAAGACCGGGTTAAACGTTTGATGCATATGGAGAGAACCGGGCAATATCTTTTCGATTGAGTATTGGTTACTTAATATTTAAAGAAGAGGGATTTTTTGAGTATAATCTGCTCACTCCTCTTCGTTATTATATTGCTCTTCGTAAGCATTCCTGATGCGCTGGTTCATGTGGCGCTTGTAGTTTTCATATTCGTACTTCCGTATCGTAAATTCGGAATGGTAATTCCCATCATTGCAATCAACCTTAAGCTTATTAGGATGCTCAGCTTCGGTAATCGTAACTTCGATGGAACCTAGTTTGTAAGAATCAACCACAGAACTCATAGCAGGTGCTTGTTTTAAATTTATTTAAAAGATAAGACAAAGTTGGTTCTTTTTGAATTTATATTGGCACCGTATTTGGATTAAAAATTTGATATTCAAATAAAAAAGCCCTGCCGAAATTGGCAGGGCTCAGATATTTTGTATAACCAAGTAAGTTGGGGATGGTTTTTAATCCCGGATGCCGAAGCGTTTTTTAACTTCTTTATATGGCATTTTTTTAATCTGATCCTTAGATATTTTGCTTTTTGCGTCTACCACGCCGGTGATAATAACGTACCTGAATTCATTGCCGCTACCAATTGTTCCGGGATCACCGGTAGCATCAGGAAAGTTAGAACGTTTTATCTGTATTTCTCCTATTATATAGTCAAAGCGTACTTTATTATCATTGTCAATGACTACGGGCAATGGATCAACGTCGCTGCAACAGACAAATGATACATATACAAGAACAACACCTTGGTTCCTGATATCAGCATCAATTTGCGGCGCTTGAACAGGGTATTCTCTAAAATCAGAAAAAATACTTTGTAAACTGCTCCAGTTTGAATCTTCAAACTCAGTCCAAGAAGAATACATCACATTAGCGGTGCCCTTAAGGTTTATTGGGGTTCCCCAGCCGCTGTCGGTTTTGGGTCCATATAGATCAAAGTTGTCTTTATCTAAGTAGTAATTCCCTACAACCCCCAGGAAAGCATTGGGAGAACCGGTTCCGGAATGTATTTGGCTGCCATCTTCACCGTCTTGGCCATCGGCACCATGTTGACCGTCTTCACCAGCAGGTCCCTGTAGGCTGATAGGGGTTCCCCATCCATCATCGTTTTTGGGTCCGTATAGCTCACCGGTATCTTGGTTCAGGTAGTAATCGCCATTCACTCCGACATCTGCTGAGGGTGCGCCGGTTCCGGCATGGATTACACTACCGTCTTCGCCGGCCGGTCCTATTTCTCCTTCAGATCCTTGGGGACCTTGTGGTCCATCTGGTCCCTGCGGACCTTCACAGCCAGTCATGGTCCCCAAAACTAAAGCCATCGGTAATACCAGTAGTAGCAACTTATTTAGAATATTAGGTTTGTTTACTCTCTCATTGGTAACTGTATTCATAATAATTAAATGTTTTTTGTAGATAATTTTTGGTTCGATGGGAGATTGGATTTTTCCTCCTTTATTGTATACGTGACAAAAAGGGAAAGTGGGTCAAAACCAATGGAGTTTAGTAGGAGTAGGAATCAAGATGCTTCTTGTTGCTGCACCTATTTGCAAGACTGATTTAAAATCTTAGGATCTAAAAATTCAGATAATAGTACCATTATTTTAATCCTTCACGGCAATATTTTTTTATATCTTAGGAATCCAGAATTCTTTAATTCAGAATTGAAGCATAAAATGGTCTATGATTTATATACTTATGGGCGTATCCGGTGCCGGAAAGACATTAATTGGCAATAAGTTATCCAAGCGTTTGGGTATTCCTTTCTACGATGGAGATGACTTTCATCCACCGGCCAATGTTCAAAAAATGAAGTCGGGAGAACCATTAAATGACGAGGATCGACGTCCATGGCTGGAATCACTGGCCAATAATATGGTTGAGTGGGAGCAAACCGGAGGCGCTATTCTGGCCTGCTCTGCCTTGAAAAAGTCGTACCGAAAGATACTTGGCTCTAAAACTGATACACAATTTATTTACCTGAAAGGATCTCCTTCCCTAATTGCGGGGAGGTTGGCGAAAAGAGAGGGACATTATATGCCGCCGAAACTACTGCAGTCTCAGTTTGATGCACTGGAGGA
>CAYXVW010000149.1:0-6569 GCA_964468695.1 uncultured Balneolaceae bacterium
TATTATAAAATATGAAAACATATAGCTATCAAAGCATTGGCTTTTTCTTAGCAGTTGCCGCATTTGTTCTGGCAGCTTGCAGTAGTGGCGAGAAACAACAAACCGCCCAATCCCAATCAGGTGAAATGAATATGTCGGGTGATGAGCATGCAACTCACGCCGAGATGGAAATGGAAGCTGATGAACCCACGGATGAGTCGATTTATAATGTGAGTAGCAAATGGAAAAATCGCCATGGAGAGATGGTAACCTTGGATAGTTTGCGTGGAAAAGTACAGCTCGTTGCAATGGTATATACACATTGCGAGCATGCCTGTCCCCGCATCCTGGCTGATATGAAGCGTATCCGGGACAACTTATCTGAAGAGATATTAGCGCACACTAATTTTACTATTATTTCAATTGATCCTGAGCGGGATACGCCCCAAAGACTCACTGATTTTGCCAATGAGAACAATCTTACCGAAGATAAGTGGACGTTATTGAACGGAGACCAGGGGGATGTATTGGAAATAGCGGCTCTTTTAGGGGTAAAATATAAACGCATCAGTGATACTGACTTTACCCATTCTAACATGATTACCGTATTAAATAAAGAAGGAGAAGTGATCCACCAGCGGGAAAAGCTTGAAGATCAGCATCCCCGGGTAATTGCAGCTATCGAACAAGCAGCTGGCAGTTAAAGGGTATATAGGTTAGAGTTACTTACGCTATTACACATCTTCGTGAAATAACTGTATCTTTAGAAGCTTAATATTCAGAAGTTTAGAAATTTCCCTTAGTGGATAATAAAACGAAAATAGGTTCCCAAGAATCTGCAGATTGCCGGGTAAAGGCGGAAGCCCATGCAAACATTGCTTTGGTCAAGTATTGGGGAAAACGCTCATTAGAAAAAAATTTGCCTGCCACCGGATCTATTTCGGTGACACTGGATGCCCTGAAAACGGAAACAGAAGTCCGGATAGATTCCAGCTTTCAAAAGGATTATTTCGAGCTGGACGGGAAGCCCGTTTCCGGAGAGGAATTGAAGCGTATATCCGATTTTTTGGACATAATTGCAGGTACACCAGAACGGAATCGGGTTTATATTACCAGTAAAAATTTGTTTCCCACCTCTGCGGGTCTTGCTTCTTCAGCTTCGGGCTTTGCTGCTCTTACAATGGCTGCGACCAAAGCGTGGAATAAATCAACTGATCGATCGAGATTATCCTCTCTCGCCCGACGCGGATCGGGATCAGCAGCTCGTTCCATATTCGGTGGTTTTGTAGAAATGAAAAGTGGACAGGATATCTCCGGAAGTGAAGATTTTGCAGTTCCCCTTTATCCAAAAGATTATTGGAATTTTCGTATAGTCATTGGGATCACCGATTCAAAGCCCAAGAAAATCGGTTCGACAGAAGGGATGGAGCGTAGTCGAAAGACTGCTCCTTATTATAATTCCTGGATTAATTCTACAGAAAGAGATCTTGAAGATATGCGGGATGCACTCGCAAAAAAAGATTTTACCAAAATGGGCGAATTAGCGGAGCACAGCGCCTTGAAAATGCATGGATTGGCTCTGTCTGCCCGCCCTGCAATTTTATATTGGAATGCTGCTACCATAGAAAGTATTCATAAGATTCGAGACCTACGCAACCAAGGTATTGAAGCGTATGTCACTATTGATGCGGGTCCCCAGATTAAAGTACTGTGTGAACGGGATAAGGAAGAAAATGTTCGGCAGGCGTTGTCTTCGATAACAGGTCTGCAAAAAGTAATAAGCAGCGGTATTGGAGGCGATGCAAAAGTAGCGGAAGTAAGAAATAAATTTTAATATATGACTGATTCAACAATTACGGTAAGAACCCCCGGAAAGCTTATTTTGCTTGGGGAATATGCGGTATTGGAGCAAGCACCGGCACTTGTTGCCACGGTTAATAAATTTTGTACGATTAAATTACGTCCCAGTCGAAATGATGTTTTCCGTATTGAAGCTCCAAATTTAGATATCCCGGACTTCTCTTTTTTACTTTCTGAAAAAGGTGATGTTTCTTTGGCCAATGGATATACAGAATTACAGCAAAATAAGCTGAGTTTTGTATTATCAGTTTTAAAATATATCCGCCAGAAACTGGGTAAGAAAATTCCCGCTTTTGATATCAGTATTGATACCGCCGATTTCTTTCATCCGGTCAGTGGGAAAAAAATGGGATTGGGTTCAAGTGCCGCACTAACAGTAGCCTTGCTATCCGCTATTGAAAAACTGCTCAACAGCACCTTCTCAAATACTGATTTTTTTCAAAAAGCGTTACATGCACACCGGTATGCACAGGGTAAGATTGGTAGCGGGGTGGATATTGCAGCCAGCTCCACAGGAGGAACAATACAGTATCGGATGCCGGAACTTATAGAAGGAACAAATGAAGAAATCCAGCAAGTACATTGGCCGGACGATTTGTATATGCTTTCAATATGGACGGATAAATCTGTATCTACCCGTACGATGGTACGCAAGATGCGTACTTTCCGAAAGGAAAAAACGGAGATGTATAAAGATATAATGAACAAAATGGCCGACTTGTCTGAAGTCGGATGCCGGGCTTTTCGTTTAGGTAATACACAGAAATTCCTCGACGTTATAGAAGATTTTGGCAATATTGAACGGAGATTAACCAATCAGAGCAAAGCAGATATTTTTTCTTCCATCCATGAACAAATTGCTAAGATTGTTATAAACGAAGGTGGCTATTATAAGCCATCCGGTGCTGGTGGAGGAGATATTGGGACCGCATTTTGCCGCAGTTCCGAGACTTGTCAGTCTATTGCAGAGGCTATAAAAGGAAGCCCCTTTGAATTGCTTGATTTATCTATTCAGACCGAAGATGTAAACTCTACAGAACCTTATGGAATCGGCTAACATAAATAACAAAAAATCTTCTACAGAAAACCCTACCGACCAATCCCGCATTCCCAAATTCTATAAGCGAAGTATTGAAGAACGACTGCATTTACTTCGGGAGAAGAACCTTATTACCCGGGAGCAGCTGACAGCTCTTCTGAATCAGCAGCAAATTCTGACTCGGGATGAGGCGGATAAAATGATTGAAAATGTGGTTGGCGTCTTTGGCTTGCCAATGGGGTTGGGCCTCAATTTCATCATAAATGATCGGCCTTATATTGTACCTATGGTGGTGGAAGAGCCCTCTATACTGGCGGCTGTGAGTTCGGCGGCCAAAGTAGTACGTAAATCAGGAGGATTTACAGCGGATGCCGATGATCCAATTCTTATCGGACAAATACAGCTAGTGGATGTCGACCATCCTATGAAGGTCCAGCATCTGTTGCTGCAGAAGAAGAAAGAGATCATGAATTTGGCTAACAGTCTGCACCCCAATATGGTAGAACGGGGCGGGGGCGCTGTGGATGTGGAAGTAATGATTTATCCGCAATCGCGACATCCGGGGAGTATGGTAGTCGTTCATCTGCTGGTGAATACCTGCGATGCCATGGGAGCTAACCTCGTCAATAGCATGTGCGAAGGAGTGGCACCGCTGATAGAAAAAATTGCTAACGCTAAGGTTTATCTGCGCATTTTATCTAATTTGACGGATCGCGCGATGGTGCGGGCCCGATGTGAGATTCCAGTTGACTACCTTGATTTCAATGAGTCATCGGGAAAGGAAGTGCGTGACGGAATTATCCGGGCTGCTGAATTTGCTGCTATTGATCCCTATCGTGCTTCCACGCATAATAAAGGAATCATGAATGGCATCGATCCGGTTGCTATTTCTACTGGTAATGATTGGCGCGCCATTGAAGCCGCAGCTCATGCTTATGCCGCACGGGGGAGTCACTATACGTCGCTAACAAACTGGTTTAAAAATGATGAGGGGGATTTAGTCGGGACCATCGACATCCCTATGAAAGTGGGAATTGTTGGAGGATCGCTTAAATCCAACAAAGCGGTGGAGATTGCGCATCATATTTTAGGTGTGGAGTCGGCTACGGAATTAGCCCAAGTCATGGGAGCGGTAGGTTTAGCTCAAAACTTTTCAGCTCTTCGCTCACTCGGTACCGAAGGCATCCAGCGGGGACACATGACGCTCCATGCCCGCAGTGTTGCCAGTACGGCAGGTGCACCAGCCGATATTTTTGACCAGGTACTGGAACGGCTGGTGGAAAGCGGTGAAATAAAGGTTTGGAAGGCCGAAGAAATTATTGAGGAAATCCAGCGCGAACAACATCAGAAAAAAGTCCAGCCTTCCAAGTCAGAAACAACCGAGGAGATGGCCTTTGGTTACGGGAAAATTATTTTAACTGGTGAACATTCCGTTGTCCATGGTACGCATGCCGTTGCTGCTCCCATCACCCTTACAATGAAAGCGAAAGTTTGGAAGGGGGATAAAGATGTACAGCTTATT
This sequence comes from uncultured Balneolaceae bacterium, assembly GCA_964468695.1. Classification (GTDB taxonomy): domain Bacteria; phylum Bacteroidota; class Rhodothermia; order Balneolales; family Balneolaceae; genus Fodinibius. Next base: position 4,401 of record CAYXVW010000149.1, read on the forward strand.
ATTCCGCGCTGGGGAGTGGAACAAACTCTTAAATTTGGGGAGGATCACGAATATTCTATTTATAAATCCCTGGAAATGATCTTGGATCAGCTGGATATCAGAGACCAGGGAATGAATATTGAGGTTGTACCGGAAGTCCCCCGGGCAATGGGAATGGGTGGTTCGGCAGCATTAGCTGTGGCAATTATCCGGGCACTGGATCGGCATTTCCAAATTGGCCTGACCGATAATGAAGTACGGGAGTTATCCTATGAGTCTGAAAATATTGTACATGGTGGAGCATCTGGGATTGATAATACTGTTTCGACCTATGGCAACCTGTTGATGTTTCGGAAGGGGACACCCCCAGAGATGGAAACACTCAACCTCAAACAACCCATTCCCATTGTGATTGGCTTAAGTGGCGTGGAAAGTATGACGGCAAAAATGGTACGGCGTGTTCGGGAGGAATACGAGCAACAGCCCGACTGGTATGGAGAAATTTTTCATAAAATGGATGAGTTGGCTCTGGCATCGAAGGAAGCCATTGAGGAGTTTGATCTCCGAAGACTGGGTCGCATTATGAATTTGAACCACGGTTATTTGAATGCACTGAATGTATCTTCTCCCGAGGTGGAGGAACTTATTAGCATTGCCCGGGAAAACGGCGCGTTAGGAGCAAAATTAACCGGCGGAGGAGGCGGCGGCGCCATGATCGCACTCTGTGATTCTGAATCACTGCAGCAGAAAATTCAGCAGCAAATGCATAGCGCAGGCTATGATGCCCTTATTACGAGTATTAAACCTTCGGTTTCGCAAGAGGAATGACTCCTAACTCATTTGTGGATCACACGATTAGGGAATTATTCTTGGACTAATTACTCATCTGAACCATAAAGTAACTCAAGAAAATCTTCCTTGGGTAGTGCTCCAAAATATTGTTCAATGTCCACATCTTTTAATATTTGGGAAAGATCATGCCGGTGATATCGAGAACCCTGGAGGTGATCTTCCAGCTGTGTAACTGGCTTATTCCCAAAGAAATCCCCATAAATTTTCAAATTCTTAATATATCCCTCGGCAACATCTAATCGAAGATCAATTTCGCCGATGTCAAAACGCCGCTCCCGATGAATATTAAATTTCGGAGACTTACCAAAATTCCAGTCCCACTGACTATATTTTTTCTCTTTTAACTCATGAACCGCTTCCCATTCATTATTGGTTAGGTGATACGTCTCAAACTCTTCTCGATCTTCATATAAGCCCTCCAATAGTTTTTTCCGAAAAGTGCGGATTTCCATTTTTGTTTTTAAAAATTCACTGATGTTTGCGACCCGGCTGCGCACTGACTTATGTCCTTTTGATTCTATCTTGCTCATCTTTACATCCAGCGCTTTACTCACTTCGGATAAGTCCGTGTCGAAAAGTAATGTGCCATGACTAAACATCCGTTTAACAGTGGAGTATTGTGCATTGCCCGATATTTTTCGGCCATTTACTACAATATCATTGCGTCCCTGTAATTCAGCATTTATACCAAGGGATTGAAGTACACGTATAATGGGGGAGGTAAACTTTCGAAAATTATTAAGACTCTTTTTATCATAATTTGTGATAAAACTAAAGTTCAGATTTCCGGTATCGTGGTAAACAGCTCCGCCACCGGAAATACGTCGCACCACATTAATCTTGTTTTGTTCTATATATTCGTGATTAATCTCTTCGAGCGTATTTTGATTACGTCCGATTATAATAGAGGGATTGTTGATGTAGAATAACAGATAATCATAATTGTGATCAAAGTTGCGTAGCGCATATTCTTCAAGAGCTAAATTAAGATGTGGATCAGTAGTATGCTCATTATGGATGAAGATCATAGAAGAAATAATGTATTATTGGATCAGAAAATGCTGTCCATATAGTAGGTCGTCTTTTTGAAAGGAGTATGAAGATAGTAAATTGATTATTCATGAACTTCTTTAAAATACTTGTCATCCTGCTATTTACTATCCAAGCTGTGATATAACTATTGCAAGCATGCAAGACTGCATAGAAGAGCAGTTGCAATTTTGCATAGAATATTAGATTAAGGCTCACTTTATAGCTTATAAAAGCTCCTCTCGTACTGATAAAAGATATTTTTCGAGTAAAACGGAAAGTTGGCACGCCGATTGCAGTTAGTATATA
>CAYXVW010000150.1:0-6557 GCA_964468695.1 uncultured Balneolaceae bacterium
GGTATGGGTGCCGCTTCAAAAACACAAGGCGATCGGTATGATCGTCAATATACACGATCGAACCCCGGATTTTAATACGCGTAAGGTTGAGAAAATTCTGGATGAGGAGCCGGTGCTATCAGACGAATTGCTGCACCTGACTCAATGGATGTATCGGTTTTACTATTGCGGCTGGGGTGAGACCGTGCAGGCAGCTCTGCCGGCCGGACTTAATTTTTATGCGGAAAAGAAAGTCCGGGCCGCTATGGATGGAATACCCGACTATCTGGATGAGAAAGAACAGGATATTACTGCAGAGATTCAGTCAGAAGAAGCATACTCTTTGAAAGAGGCCAACAAGAGATGGGGCGATAAGGTTATCAAGCGACTGGTGGGACAAAAAGTGCTGGAGATATGGGAGGAACCGGCTCTTAAAATGGAGCCCAATACCGAAACGCTGTGGCGATGGTCGACGGAGGATGCTCCCCAAAAAGCCCGGAAAATTGTGCGGGAACACAAAGAGAAGGATCAAAGTTATAAGTGGATTCGGGCATTAGAGCTGCTTTTAGAGTTAGATCTCCCGGAATTTCAACCCCAGTTGACGTCTCATGAACTGCTTGAATATTATACCCTCAATCGTATTAGCGAAGAGGGCTTGATTATTTCGGAAGAGGTAGAGGCCAATAATTTAAGCCTAAAATATGAATACGATCCCTCCCAGCTTAAGACCTTAAATGAGCAGCAGGAGCAAGCTTATGAGGCTATTGAAGAGGCTCTATTAAATGATCAGTTTTCTTCTTTTCTGCTATTTGGTATTACGGGCAGCGGCAAGACAGAAGTCTATATCCATGCGCTTAAAAAAGCGCTTGAGCAGGGGAAAGGGGGACTGGTACTGGTGCCCGAGATTGGATTGACCCCACAGATTGTAGAGCGTTTCTATCACATTTTTGGGGACAATATTGCGGTTTTACACAGCCGCCTGACTAATCGTGAGCGTTATGATGCCTGGCGGGCGCTGCAAAAGGGAGAGAAACGTATTGCCATAGGAGCCCGGTCAGCGGTTTTTGCCCCAGTGCAGAATTTGGGACTCATTGTAGTTGACGAGGAGCATGATGCCTCTTACAAGCAGGTGAATCCGGCGCCCCGATATCACGGCCGGGACGTGGCCATTATGCGGGCCTATATGAATGATGCGGCCGTGGTCATGGGATCCGCTACGCCCAGTATGGTTTCTTTGCACGGTGCAAAAAAAGGAAAGAGTAAGATGTTATCGCTGACGGAACGTCCTTTTGATGCAACACTCCCCGAGGTTAAAGTGCTGGATATGAAGCAGTATCGCTCGGCGATGCGGGGACCATTGACGGTGCCTTTGTTTGAGGCCGTAAAAGAGGCGATAGAGCAAGACGAGCAGGCTATTTTATTGTATAACCGCCGGGGTTTTTCTTCTTACCTGCAGTGCGGACACTGTGGAGAGATTCCGGAATGTCCCAATTGCTCCGTGAGCCTGACTTTTCATAAATCCAAAAAACAGCTTCGATGTCACTATTGTGGGTACTCAGAACGACAGCCTCGGCGCTGCAGGGAGTGTAATCATGAGACGGTTGCCCCGCGCGGCAGTGGTACGCAAAAATTGGAAGAGGAACTTTCTGAGCTCTTTCCTGATGCCAGAACCCTGCGCATGGATTATGATACCACCTCCGGCAAGGAAGCGCACGCCAATATACTCCAGGCATTCGGCCGAAAAGAAGCGGATATTCTGGTAGGTACACAGATCGTGGGCAAGGGACTTAATTTCCCGGATGTGACCGTGGTGGGCGTCATTGATGCTGATACTGAACTGGCTTTCCCCTCTTTTCGTTCGGGTGAGCGAATGTACCAGTTGCTGAGTCAGGTGGCAGGCCGTTCGGGACGGGCAGAGAAGAAGGGACGGGTTTTCTTTCAAACCTGGCAGCCGGATCATCCGGCCATCAAGACAGCACGTAAGCACGACTATAAATCCTTCGCGCGTCAAGAGCTGGCCTACAGGAAGATGCTGCAGTATCCACCCTATTCACGGATCATCCGGTTTACCTTTAAAGGTAAAAGAGAGACCCGGGTGCGGAGAGTGGCGGATGCATTTACGGAAAGTCTTACGGAAGTTTTGGGAAATATGGAGGCTGTTTTGGGGCCCTCACCGGCTGCTATCGCCCGCATGCAGAACTTTTATCGGTGGGAAAGCCTCTTGAAGATAAAGCCTTCCAATGGCGCTGGTGCCATTGAACGACTTATAGACCAGACCTTTGAGCGGTATGAAAACCGTAAACCCAAAGGAGCCAGCAGCGTTCGCATTAACGTGAATGTGGATGCCTTGGAGTAAAGTTAATTCCGGATTATTTTATTCTAACGCCTCTATCCCGGCTTGTGCCACCTCATGATCGTTCTCAACCGTGCTTCCTGATACGCCTATTGCACCTATAATATACCCCTCTTTGTCTTCTATGGGTATTCCACCCGGAAAAGAAATTAATCCATCATTGGAATGTTCAATATTGTAAAGGGAACCACCGGGCTGAGATAATTTTCCTACTTCCCCCGTATTCATATCAAAATACCGTGCTGTTTTCGCTTTTTTGATGGCTATGTCAATAGATCCCAACCAAGCCCCGTCTTGTCGTGCAAAGGCTTTAAGGTTAGCGCCTCCATCTACGATTGCAATATTCATCTTCAGATCTAATTTATCAGCTTTCTTTTTAGATGCTGCAATAGCTTTTTCAGCCTGTTGTAGAGTGATGTCCATAGAAATTATATTTAGTAGGAGTGAGGTTTAGAACTTCAGTTCAATAGCAAAATGATTCTCAACAAGAATTCGTTTCTTGTATATAGCCTTATGCGGATTCTTCTTATCCTAAATACACAATAGTCCCCGCATTGTTCGTTATAATTACTTGCAATCTATTGAATAAATTCGATTATTACAGCCATTAACACTTGTTAACAGTTTAGTGAGGTGCCTATGGGTGAGTCCAGAGTAAAGCTGGCCGACAGTCAGGAAGAAGTGCAGCGGTTTATGAAATATGTGTTGAAGGACTTGCGGGCGCTGGATCGTATGCTCGAGGAAGATAACTGGTTTGAGACCGATCCAATCCGTATCGGAGCCGAGCAGGAACTCTGCCTGGTCAATCAGCAAGCGAAAGCATGGCCGCACTCTATGGAGATACTGGACAAATTAGAGAGCGAGGGTGCGGAAGGTTTTACCACGGAGTTTGCCAAGTTTAATCTGGAAATCAATTTAAAGCCGCTGGAGTTTACCGGCGATTGCCTGTCGCAGATGGAGGAAAACCTCCAGCAGCAGATAGACCGCGTACGAAGAGTAGCGGAAGATATGGGAGGCGAAATACTTTTGACCGGTATCCTGCCGACCATCCGGAAGATGGATGTGGACTTGAAAAATATGACGCCCCTGCAGCGGTACCGGGCTCTTTGCGAGGCTATTACGAAACTCAGAAGTGAAGATTTTGATCTGCGTATACAGGGGATGGATGAGCTGTTGATGAAGTTTGATTCACCCCTTCTGGAGGCTTGTAACACTGGTTTTCAGGTACATCTGCAAGTAGATCCGGAAGAGTTTGTTACTAAATATAATATTGCCCAGCTGGTTACCGCGCCGGTACTGGCAGGAACAGTAGGCTCTCCTATACTGTTCGGTAAACGTCTGTGGAACGAAACCCGTATTGCTCTTTTCCAGCAATCGGTGGATACCCGGACCGTGGGCGACCACCTGCGTGAAAGTAGTCCCCGGGTAACGTTTGGCAATGAATGGGTGAAGGAAAGTATTTTGGAAATTTTTCAGGAAGATACCGCCCGTTACCGCGTAATGTTGAGTTCGGAAGTAACCGAAGATGTGGAGAAGATGCTGGATGAGGGGACCCCTCCGGCATTGAAAGCGCTGCAGGTGCATAACGGTACAGTCTATCGATGGAATCGTCCCTGCTACGGAGTATCAAACGGTAAAGCGCACTTGCGTATTGAAAACCGGATGATGCCATCGGGTCCTACAGTAACGGATGAGGTTGCCAATTCGGCTTTTTGGCTAGGGCTGATGAATAAGATGGATGATTATTATCCTAATGTATCTGAAAAAATGGATTTTGATGATGCACGGATGAACTTTGTTGCTGCTTCCAAAATGGGGTTGGATACAAAATTCCGTTGGTTCGACGATCAGCGAATAAATGCTGTGGATCTTATTACAGAGGAGTTACTCCCTATAGCCCATGAGGGATTAGAGGAAGTGGGTATCGACAATAGCGATATCTCTGATTACCTGGGATTGATACGGGACCGGGTTTCTTCCGGACAAACTCCTTCATACTGGATGCTGGATAATTATGCCGCTCTGATGAAGGAAAATGAATCCAAAGAGCACACGCTGGCAGCTATCACCACGGCGATGGTTAAGAATCAGAAAAAGGGGGAGCCGGTCCATAAATGGGGTCGAGTTCGGATTGAAGATCTGGACCACTGGGAGCCTTCGAGCCTGATTGTGGAGGAGTTTATGACCACTGATCTATTCACGGTGCAGAAGGATGATATCCTGGAATTTGTAGCTAACTTGATTGACTGGCGGCGTATTCAGTATGTTCCGGTAGAGGACGAGAAGAAACATCTGGTGGGACTGGTTACTATGCGCATGATGTTTAATGAATATAGTAAGGCAGTGAATCAGGGAGAAGATGTGGTTGAATCGGTCGAGGATATTATGATTGATAATCCGATTACGATTCATCCGGAAGCTTCAATCATGGAGGCAATGGATATTATGGACAGTCAGGAGATTGGATGCCTGCCGGTGGTTAAAAATAACCGTCTGGTAGGTATCATTACCGAACACAACTATATGAAAATAGCAGGACGACTGTTGAAAGTATTACATTCGAATAACGATTCTAATGAATAAAACTGCTACAACCGAAGATAACATTGAAATAGCTTCAAAGCGGATTATCGGATCGCTGGAGGGGCAAAAAGCGGGTCCGTTGGTTATTCTTCTAACCGGTATGCACGGCAATGAAACAGCCGGTGTGGAGGCGGTCAGTAGTATTCTTGAACTTCTGGAGCAGCGAAAAGAAGAGTTTCGGGGCCGGCTCCTGGGAATACGCGCAAACCTGCAAGCTCTGCAGCATGGGGTACGCTATGTGGATGAGGATATGAACCGCATCTGGTTTACTTCTATTATTGAAGATATTCGTTCTAAGCCCGAACATCATTTGCGATCAAGCGAGCGCGTTGAAGTTAAGCGGTTGTTGCGAATCCTTGATCGCCTCCAGGAGAACAGCAGTGAAAAAGTGATACTTGCCGATGTCCATACGTTTTCAGCAGAGGGGGCTATGTTTACGATCCCCGGTAAGGTAAAAGAGCATCGCGAATTGCTGTCCCAAATCTATGCCCCAATGGTATTTGGCATCGGGGAATCGCTGCGTGGAACGGCATTAAAATATTATCAGAAGCGCGGGATTCTTTCATTTGCCCTGGAAGGGGGACAGCATACCAATCAGTTAACGCAGTACAATATTACGGCTTCCTTATTTTTGCTGCTGCAGGCCTTAGGCTGTATTAAGGCCGAACATTATCCGGAGATAACCAAGTTTCGGGAGCATCTTCAGTCTCATACCCGGCAGCTTCCCGCCCAAACCGAGTTGGTATATCAGCACATGATAGAGGAAGGGGATGAGTTTAATATGCGTCCTGGCTATAGTAATTTTCAGAAGGTTAAAGAGGGAGAATGGCTGGCTTCCGACCGCAGAGGCAAAATTGAAGCCCGTTGTGATGGTTATATCCTGATGCCGTTATACCAGGAGCAGGGGAATGACGGATTCTTTATTATCAAAGAGCACGAAGCTTAACAATTTTTCTTATTTTCCACTCTATGGAATGGGAGATGGAATCCCACGATCAGATGAACTTAGGTTATGAATGATTACGAATTTGTTGACGGCACGCGTCTTTCTTCAGTGATTGAGGCGCTTATCTTTTCGAGTCCGGAGCCTATCTCTGCGGAAAAGATCTGTGAGATTATTGCAAAAGGTGAAGAAAACCTGGGTTTGGAAACTGAGGCCGTGGAACCGTTTGTGGATAAGTTAAATCAGCGGTATGAAGAGAACGGCCTGGCTTTTGAGATTACACTGGTGGGCGGGGGATATACTTTTGCTACTAAAAAACGCTATGAGCCGTGGTTGAGTATTTTTCAACACGAAAATGCCTATCGAAAACTTTCGCAGTCGGCCATAGAAACCCTAGCTATTGTGGCCTACAAACAGCCTGTAACCAAGCCCGAAGTAGATGACATCCGTGGAGTGGATTCTGGTTATATCCTGCGTCAGCTGCTGGAAAAAGTATTGATTGAGGTGTCCGGTCGATTGGATGCGCCTGGAAAGCCCCTGTTGTATCGAACAACGAAGCATTTTTTGAAGCATTTTGGCATTAACTCAATTGATGAACTCCCCAAACCGCGGGAAATCGAGGAGATCCTTCGGGATGATGATATGGCCGAACATCGGCAATTTCTTTTTGACCGGCAGCTTGAACTTAAAGAGTTACAG
>CAYXVW010000151.1:0-6533 GCA_964468695.1 uncultured Balneolaceae bacterium
ACTCCGCTTTCGGCTTTTAAATAACCGTATGCGTATTCGCCGCTAACCTCTATAGTAGCACTTTTAAGCCCGGCAACATCTCCATCCTGATACTCAATCACTGAAATATCAAATTCGTTCTTCTTGGCCCACCGGGTATACATACGGTACAGCATCTCGGCCCAGTCCTGGCTTTCGGTACCCCCGGCGCCCGGATTAAAGGTCAATATGGCATCACGATGATCATCTTCACCCCTAAGCATATTTTTGAGTTCAAGAACCTCCAGCTTCCGTTCCAGCCTGCGGGCTTCCTGCTCAAGTTCATCAGATACATCCTCTCCCTCATCGAGAAACTCCTGGTAAACCCGGATACTATCCCGAAGCTCATCCAGTTCGTCCCATTGGGCTACCATGCCTTTTTCATGATCCAGCCTTTTCATAATGCGGCGGGCTTCATCGGGGTCGTTCCAAAAGTTAGGATCCTGGGTCTGTTCCTGCAGCTCTATGATATTTACTTTTCTCTGCTCATAGTCAAAGATACCCCCTGAGCGCATCCACGCGCTCAAATAATTCATTCAGATAATCGGCATTGATAGTTGTTGTACTCACGAAATTGTTCTTTTTAAGTTAAAGTATGGCTGGTTCTAAATAACAATGGTAGTATTGAAAAAATTACCTATTACTCAGCTTGCCTAATATGAACCCGAGTGCAATTCCTCCGGCAAAAGCAAAAAGCACTCCCTCTTCGGGATGCGATCGTACGTAACGACGGGCTTCGCGGTAGTCGTGATCAACCGCTTCGCGCACGGCATCGCGCTCTTGTTTAAGCTGATCAATCAGCTTCTCATAGCTGCGAATATGCTGTTTCTTTTGCTCTTCCGTTGTTTCTTTACCATTCGATTCGTTGTGTTCCTTATCCTGTGCCATGACGCTAATAATTTGATTAATAACTCTTTTAAAAGATACAAATTTCAACCGGGATTACAGAGAGAATTTCTCTCATTCAGCCACATTCTTAATGTATAAGTTACGATTTGTTCATATCTATTACATATAGAAAATATATAATAACAGTGTATGAATGTATTATCAGATATAGTAGAAAAACTGCGGGACCAACTGTTTAAGTCAGTGGTTTCCAACAACCTGGTATATAATACCTGTTGGGAAGATCCACGCCTCGACCGGCAGATGTTACAGCTTGATGATCAAAGCAAGATAGTTATGCTTACCAGCGCAGGCTGTAATGCGTTGGATTACCTAATCGACGACCCCAAGCATATTTTTTGCATCGATAAAAATCCGGTGCAAAATGCCCTTCTACAATTAAAGCAAGCACTGATTAAAAACGGAAATCCATCGCTCTTATGGTCCTTTTTTGGTTGTGGGCAAAAAGAAGGAGCGGAAATGATTTACAATCAGGATCTTCGCAAATACCTGTCTCCCCGCGCCCAAGCATACTGGGATGACCACATAAACTACTTTTCTCCCTATTCAAGTGAATCCTCTTTCTATTTCAGGGGGACATCCGGAAAGTTTGCCCTGCTAATGCGTAACAGGATACGCAAAAAAGGGCTTTACGGAGATATTAAACAACTTCTCAATGCCCAGACGCTCGAGGAACAAGCCTACTATTTCAATGAGATTGAACCTTTGCTCTGGAATGGATTTCAGCGCTGGCTCCTCAGCCGCAATGCGGTGCTGTCAATGATTGGAGTCCCTTCCACACAGCGCCAGATTATTGAGCAAGAATATCCGGATGGAATCCTCCACTATATCCGTAAATCTCTGCGGAAGGTCTTTACCGAAACTCCCATACAGGACAATTATTTTTGGCGGGTCTACCTAACCGGATCTTACACCCCGGACTGTTGTCCCAATTATTTAAAGGAAGAACATTTTGATACTCTTCAATCACGTGTTAATCGTATTGAAACCCATACTTCAACCCTGTTGGAGTTTCTAAAACAAAATCCCGGTACCTACTCTCACTTCGTATTACTCGATCACCAGGATTGGATGATTGGTCAAAATCCTGAACTACTTGCCAGAGAATGGGAACATATTCTCCGGAATGCTGCACCGGGCACGCGAATCCTGTTTCGCTCTGTTGCTCCGAAAGCCGATTTCATTCCACCTTTTGCCAGAAAAAAGCTCGACTTTGCCTGCTCCCTTACCGATAATTTACATTTTCAGGATCGGGTCGGGACCTATGAAAGCACTCATTTAGCTATCGTACAATGAGAAATTCCACTCCATCTCATACCGATTCCAAAATTAAAAACTATTACCGGTTTCATTCCCATATATATGATGTAACCCGGTGGAGTTTCCTCTTCGGCCGCACCTCTTTGATAACCATGATTCCGGACCTCCCGCCCCAGCCCCGTATTTTAGAAATCGGATGCGGTACCGGCAAAAACATAGAGCAGCTGGAGTTTCATTTCCCCGATGCCGTTATTGTAGGAATGGATATGTCGACTGAAATGCTCAAAAAAGCCCGGAATCGTCTTCATCCCTCCGATAATATCCGTCTTGTAAACGATCAGTATGGTACGGGCTCATCCAACCTGGATCAATTTGATCTCATCCTGCTTTCCTACTCATTGACCATGTTCCAATCACCGGTTGAGGATATTATTAACCATCTACACCAGGATCTTAAACCGGATGGATATCTTGCCGTTGTCGATTTCCATACCAGCCGCTTTGAATGGTTTAAGCAATGGATGGAAATAAATCATGTTAATTTTAACGGACATTTTTTGCCGCTGCTCAAAAAATATTTTGTCCCCTCAGAAATAAAAACACACCGTGCTTATATGGGATTGTGGACATATTTCCAATTTATTGGCCGACAGACCTAACTCATTTTCACAATGGGAAAAAGAGCGGATTTTCTTATTTTCACCTTCTATGGAAAAAATAGAAAACCAGATTTCCGAAATAAAAGAAGAACTGCAGGAATCCCCCGAGGATGCTGATTTACTTAATGAACTCGGGATCGGCTATCAAATGCTGGGAGAATATGAGCAGGCGGTTAAAGCCTATCAGCAAGCTCTTCAAAAAGATCAGAATCACTTCAAGGCTCACTTTAACCTGGCCAATACTTTTTTTGAGCTGAATAAGGTCGATAAGGCGGTTAATCATTATTTGGATGCTCTTGAGATACGTCCCGATTATGTTCCTGCTCTTAATAATCTTGCTGATATATATGAAATCGCCGATGAAGAAGAGCGGGCCCGCAAACTCTTTGAATATATCACCAAAATAAAGCCGGAAGAGGCGATGGGGTATTTCAATCTCGGTAATCATCATCTGCGGGCGAATAATACGGTAGAAGCAGGACGCTGTTACAAAAAGGCGATTGAACTGGATCCGGAGTTTCATGAGGCATATAATAATATCGGACTGATGCTAAAGCACATTGGTCAATATGAAAAAGCGATTTCGTACTTTGAGCAATGCCTTGAAATTGCTCCCGATTACGAACCGGCACAGAAAGACCTCAAAACCTGCCAGGAAGCATTAAAAGAATCCTGACCACAGTTGTTCGGAACACTTTCATCGATTCCTTTCTATAAGCATAATATCATTTATAATTAAATCAGGAATCCTATGAAAATTGTTACCAAACTGTCTCTACTGCTTATCACATTATTTTGTATTAGTTCAATGGCTTATGCCCAAGACCGACCCGGTGAGGGTTCCGTTGGGCTTTCAGCCTCAATCCAGAGCGGCCAGACAAACTTGCAGATCCCTATCTGGCTGACGGATAATGTAACCATCGCCCCCGTATTTGGGATGAGTCACCAGGAAGATGCTTTTACTTCTTTAAATATTGGGGTTGCTCCCCGCTTTTACCAGGACCTGGGAAATGATTTTGGTAGTTACATTGGGGCGCAAGGGATCCTTCAGCATACGTCAAATGAAATTAATGACGACGAGGAAAACGATATACTGCTTGGGGTCACCGGTGGTGGTGAATACTTTCTGGATGAGCATTTCAGTATGGGTGTCGAAGGACAGCTAAACCTGTTTATTAATGATGGCAATAATACACTGGCAACCGCTGCTGCTGTAATTGGTACCTACTATTTTTAGTGACTGTACCATCAACACTACTTAAGCCGCTTCCTCATAGAGGGAGCGGCCTTTTTATTTATCGGAATTTTACCTAAGATAAGCTTTAATAATTACCTAATTGATGTAATCAACGGCATGGAAAGAGTTATTGGATTCGGGGGTATTTTCTTTAAGGCAGATAATCCCAAAGCATTGAGCCAGTGGTATAAAAAGCACCTGGGGGTTCCCATTGATGAAACATACGGGGGTTATACCTTTGACTGGAAAAGTGACAGCCAGCGCCCCAAAAAAGGATATACAATCTGGAGTCCCTTCAAAAGTGACACCGACTATCTTAATCCGAGCGAAAAAGAGTTTATGTTCAACTTTATAGTAGCGGATTTACCTAAACTTATACAGGTGTTAAAACAGGAAGGCATCGATCAGGTCGGCGAGATGGAAGATACCGAGTTTGGCAAGTTTGCTTGGATTATGGATCCTGAAGGCAATAAAATTGAGTTGTGGGAGCCTGTTGATCAGTAATTCTTACTTTATGAATTTAATTATTAAAATAATATAACCTTATCTATGCAATTTTTTAGCCGAAAACTTATTAAACCGCAGGATTTAAATGCATCCGGAACACTCTTTGGCGGAACGGTATTAAGCTGGATTGATGAAGAAGCTGCAATTTTCGTCACCTGCCAGCTGAATAAAGGCAATATCGTTACAAAGTATATGACGGAAATAAATTTTGTCAGTTCAGCCGGACTCGGCGATATTATTGAAATTGGGATGGAAACGGTCTCATTTGGCAGAACCTCCATTACCGTCCGTTGTGTGGTCCGGAATAAGTTTAGCAAGGAAACAATTATAAAAATAGACAAAATTGTGTTTGTGCATCTTGATGAAAATGGGCGGCCAGCACCTCATAATGTTTCAGAACCACAAAATTAACTTTCCTGATAAATTATTGATGAAAGACCCCAATAGGTTTACATTGTTAACAGGATATAGTTTCTTCAAATACCTTTATATTTCACCTTAACTCCCGCATAATTTATGGATTATAAATATATAGAGCCTGATAAAATCTCGGAAATGCTTTTCAATGAGTCGGAGTATGTCATTGAATTCTGTGAGGCCGGCGTACTCTCTTTTACTGAGTTTAAAGACAATTTCCATAACCATCTTCTGGATCGCAATATGAAGCAACTGCGGGAAGCCGGCCATAAGATCAAGCCGGGTGCTAAGATGATGGGGGCTATTGAAGTGGTGGACAATTATGAAAAGGCCAAAGTAAGGCTCGAAGAAGATGCTCCGGATGAAGAACTCAAAGAATTAGTTGATACAATGGATTCAATATGTACAACGATCATTGATGAACTTGAGCATTTAGCCCAGAATCCGGAGTAAACCAAGCCGGTAAATAGCCGAAGATTCACAGGGGACAAAGCAGACACTTTTCACAATTAATTATTAAAGTAAAAAATGGAAGTATTAGTTACCGGGGGCGCAGGATATATAGGCAGCCATACCGTTCTTGAGCTGTTAAAGGAAGGGCACAATATTATTGTTGTCGACAACTTAAATAACAGCAAGGAAGAAGCACTTGAACGGGTAGAGAAAATTACCGGGCGTTCAGTCACTTTCTATAAAACCGACCTGCTTGACAAGGCCGGGCTTGATGATATTTTCAATCAACATCAAATAGATTCCGTAATCCACTTTGCGGGCTATAAAGCAGTGGGCGAATCTGTTGAGAAACCGCTCTCCTATTATCATAACAATATCACCGGCACTCTCATGCTCTGCGAGGTGATGCAGAAATATGGGGTCCATGATTTGGTATTCAGTTCGTCGGCTACCGTTTATGGAGATCCCGATGAAGTTCCTATAACAGAAGAAGCTCCCCTTAGGACTACCAATCCATACGGCCGGACCAAATTATTTATCGAAAAGATACTAAGAGATCTCCATGTTGCCAATGACAGCTGGAATATTGCTTTGTTGCGCTACTTTAATCCGGTTGGAGCACATGAAAGCGGCAAGATAGGCGAAGATCCCAACGATATTCCCAATAATCTTATGCCTTATATTACCCAGGTGGCGGTGGGCAAGCTCGATTATCTTTCCGTGTTTGGCAATGACTATCCTACCCATGACGGCACCGGAGTACGGGATTATATCCATGTTGTGGATTTGGCCATCGGACATCTGAAGGCCCTTCAAAAACTCGAAGAAAATCCAGGGGTGGTAACCTACAACCTAGGTACCGGACAAGGATACAGCGTGCTGGATGTAGTCAAGGCTTTTGAAAAGGCATCAGGACAAGAAATTCCCTATAAAATCACGGATCGCCGTCCCGGCGATGCCGCTACCTGCTATTCCGACCCTTCCAAAGCGGAAAAAGAACTAAACTGGAAAGCGGAACGCGACCTGTTAACAATGTGTGAGGATTCCTGGCGGTGGCAATCCCAAAATCCCAA
>CAYXVW010000152.1:0-6519 GCA_964468695.1 uncultured Balneolaceae bacterium
GTAGCGGCGGACATTATAATATCGTAGCGTTCCTCTTCCAAAGGCAACTCTCTAATATCGCCCTGCATTGCAACCACTTCACCTTGAGATACTTCTCCGATCCTCTCCGTTGCCCGGACCAGCATTGGCTTACTGAGGTCAATCAGGTCGACGTTAAAATCCTGTAAGACCTCGTGTAGTTTTAACGCATAATTACCGGCCCCGCAGCCAATATCAAGTATATGTGTAGCATCGGGATTCACCCGGGCAGCAGCCTGGGTAATAAGCTCCAATACCAAGGGAGCATCTACAGTGGCGCTTTGTCCGGTTTTGAGGTTGGAAAACCGATCGACATCGTTATCAAAACGCTCTCGGATTTCCTCAACGGTTGATTTCATAGGGATTAAGGTACAATAGGATTATAATTCTATTTCCAAACGAAAGGTTAACTATAAAAGGCTTAGCAGACAACCGCTTGCCTGAACCAATCAAGAAGCTATACTCTTCCTAAAAAAATAAGATATAGGTTTTTGTGAAAATATTAGCCTAATTGGCTTTTCTATAAAAATTTATTGGTAGCCAGATCGGAATTTACTTTATAGTCCCTATGTGCCATGATAATCTTATTCCGGGCTTCCTGAGAATTCTGGCAGCGGTCTATTTTCAACTTCCTTTTGAGTCTCGGCTGGACCATTGCTCCTGATGTCTTTAATCAACCATTCCATCTCTTTTATTTCTTTACGTTGGGCTTTGATTATTTCTTCTGCTAGTTTTTGGACTCTTAGATCGTTAATCGAGGTGTGCTCGCTGGTTAGTATAGCAATAGAATGATGTGGGATCATACCCTCCATATAGTCAACTTGATCGACCGTTGCCTGGCTGCGAACTAGCCAGATAGAGAGTACCAACATCATGATGGCACCTACAAAAATGGCTGCGTTGACCTTGCTGTTTTTATACATATCTATCATAAATAACAGCATAATGATTGTCATGGAGCTCCCCATAATTAAAGTCATAAATAGCCGCGTTTCGCTGAACCAGGCATGGTCGAATACCTGGTAAGAATGGGTATACATTAAGAGGAACATGGCAACCATTGCTGTTCCAATCATTACAAAAAATCTTACATAACTCCCGTGGGTTTTACGTTTCTCTTTCATATAGCCTCTTTTTTATTTAAATAAATTTAAAGTATAAATACAGACTTATGTTCCTCAAATATACTTTAAATTATAAAATCAGAATAGTTAACTGATATAAATAGGACTGGTCTGGCAAGGTCTTGTTATTTCTCAACTAATGTCCTTCACATTACAAAAAGAATACTGTTCTTATTTCCACCCTTTGATAAATTTACCATTAAAAGGTAATTATCAGAATAATGGTATGGTAACGAAAGACTTATTCAAGAATCTTCAGCTCCAGTTTTGCCCGTTCTTCCTCCGGATCCTTGATTGCTTTTACCTCTTGGATCTCGTTGATATATTCCTGTGGTAGGTTGTGCTCTTTCGCACCGGCAATTACTAAATTTTTATACCAGGTATACGGATTTAAAGAATGATCGATATGGTTTTCTTTTGCTATATACGTAAAGACTTTGATCAACTCACTTCCAACAGGAATCTGAAGTGATACATCTTCATAGCCGGCTCCTTCAATCCTGTCAAGGGCGACCTTTTCCTCAGCTTTTATTTCGTATATAATTCCATGAACGGTAGAATTATTTGTCTTCCTGATGTTTCCTTTGCCGGATCCATCGGTCCCTCTCTTATCAAAACAGAGCTTATAATCCGGCAGTGAGACCGCTGCAACTTTCGCTGCCGAAGGGACGCGGCTTTTTAAACGCTTGGAATACATGTTAGAACCATAGGCAAAATAAAGCATTATCCAGCAGTTTTTGGTCGATATATCAGCTCTAAATTGAAAAGAAAACACGGGCAAGTGTTCATTCTGAATCAATTTTACCATAAGTCATTTAGAAAACAAAATTGGTAAAATGATCCTATCTCGTTCTGAGTATTTTTAAACAACCGCAAAGGGATGTACGCATAAAGTACTACCAGCTAAGGTCGTTCGTTGGAGGAAGCAGTTAGTTCCTGATAGAGAACACCGGTCTTCTCCGGAAAGAAGTAGTGTGTTCTTCCGAAAGAACACGGGTGTTTTCACTGAAGAAGACCCGTCTTTTTTCAGGAACTTAAAAAACACGATTTATAGCCTGTAGGGGTGGACCGATCTTTAAATAAATAAGATGAGTGAAAAATGAACTTTGGGTATGTTCATTTAAAGTGGCAGTTATACTTCTGGTATATTAACTTTTGATTTTACAATAGTTGGAATTCCCTTTTTATCGGTGTAGTTCCAGAGGACAGTATTTCCGTGAATATCCTGAAGGACAGCATTATGGTGAGGAATTTTCATATGGAATAAGGGTTCACCATTCGGGCTAAATGCGAACCATCCATGTCCCAACTCTTCAGACAATAACTCCACCCATAAACGTTGTTGATCATCTACCACCATATGACCTGCAATGGGCTTTACATCAGGCATATGCTTATGCATTATATCTCGTTTAGGCTCATCCAAGCGGTTTAAGGCACTGTCGCGCTCAGCTTTAGTGATACTGACCGGTTGGAGGGGATATGAAAATGAGTGGTGCCTTTCACCCTCAAGTGTGAAATAGTCAATACTCAGTTTATCTGTCCACAGTGAGTAGATCCTTCCTTTGTTGTCATCGTATGCCAATTTTGAGCTATTTCCATAGATCTTGCCAGCGACAAATGCTGTTTCTGAATTATTATGTACAACAAATTCATGAATCGGTACGCTAAACAAAGTGTCTTGAAGAACTTTCCCGTTATGATTAAGAAAGCTTATGGCTGTTTCCGTAGGATTGTTTGGGGCAGCGGGGGACAACCAAATATCATTCTCTAGGAGTATTCCCTTTTCTGTCAGGCCAAGCAGGTTGCCCAAGAGCTTTTGATTTTCAATAACGATGGTTCGAATATGTTCGTATTTAGTATTGAGATATTGGAATACTTCAATTTTATGGGATGGACCATCGGTAACTGCTAAGCTGTCATGAACGGTTAAAATAGAACCTACATGCTGGAATTCATCTGGTCCTCGTCCTTCTTTACCAATTTTTTGGATCAAATTCCCTTTCCCATTGAACATGAACACCACTGGCTGACTGGAATCATTGACCAGAATGTTCCCCCGGCTATCTATTTCCATGGATCGGATAAAACGAAAGGCAATGTCATCCGACTCCGAAAACTCAAAAACCGTCTCTTTAGGTAACGTTTCAAATAAATCCTTAGAAAGACGATCGGCAGAGTTGTTTTCTTGTGTGCATGAAATAAAAAAAATAACGAAAACTATTAATCCTAAAGCAGGAAATTGATCATTCATAATTTGTTTTAGTAATATTGGATACGGTTTTTAGGACATATAACAACTCTACAGATCAATAATCTGATGGATTATCAATTATAATTAATGGACCAAATAGTACATTAGCAAAACAAATATGATAGAAGAGGCCCTTAATTATTAATATTAAAGGCTTTTCTTCCTTGATAAATTGCATTTTCTAATAAATAGATCCTATCACCAGGAAACTACATAATAGGACTACCCGGCTTAGCATCGGTTTCTACGAACCTAAGCGAACCATCCGATTCTTCCGCCATCAGTATCATGCCGTTGCTTTCCACGCCCATCAGCTTCTTAGGAGCCAGGTTCGCCACTACGCATACTTTTTGTCCGACGATTTCATCCGCACTAAAGTCGTTGGAGATTCCAGAAACAATAGTCCGCTGTTCAAAGCCCAGATCGACTTCGATCTTCAGTAACTTATCGGCCTTTTCAATGGGGGAGGCCGCAATGATTTTACCGGCACGCAGATCCATCTTCATAAAGTCGTCGAAGGTCATGTTATCTTTCAGCGGCTCATAGTCTGAATCTTCTTCTCCGTCTGCGGTACGCTCTTCCAGTTTTTGCAACTGTTCTTCCACTTCCTCGTCTTCTATCTTTTCAAAAAGAATAGCACCCTTTTCAATGGAAGCCCCGGCAGACAGGAGGGAGGAGTTGATCTCCTTCCATCCGGTATCGTCTGAAACGTTTAGTTCACTGCGAAGCTGCTTCATCTTGTTGGGCAGGATAGGATCAAAAAGCACGCTCAGTGCCGCCGTAATTTGCAGGCAAACGTGCAGGGTATTGCCACAGATTATGCGATCTTCCTTCCGCGTTCTCCAGGGTTCCATCTCTGTAAAATATTTATTCCCGATACGCGCGAGATTCATGGTCTCGCCGATAGCCTCTCGCAGTTTAAACTGCTCATAAGCGGCGCTTACTTTTTCTTTCTGCTCCTGTATTTGGCCTAAGGTCTCCAGGTCTTTCTCCGTGGGATCAATGAGCTTAGGGACTTCCCCCTCAAAGTATTTCTTAGTAAATGAGGTGGTTCGGAACACAAAATTACCCAGGATATCAGCCAGTTCGCTGTTGACTTTATTCTGGAATCCTTCCCATGAGAAATCCGAATCTTTTGTTTCCGGGAGAGTAGTACCGAGTACATAGCGCAACAGGTCGGCATCAAAATCTTCCAGGTAATCCTCCAGCCATACGGCCCATCCACGGGAGGTTGAGAGCTTCTTGCCCTCCAGGTTTAGGAATTCATTGGCCGGTACGTTTTTGGGCAAAACATAGTCACCGTGGGCCATTAGTGTAGCTGGGAACATAATGCAGTGAAAGACGATATTGTCTTTACCTATAAAATGGATGAGGTCCGTTTCTTCATCCTGCCAGTAGGTTTTCCAACGCTCGGGATCGCCCTGCTGCTCAGCCCATTCCTTAGTCGCCGAAATATAGCCGATAGGGGCATCAAACCACACGTAAAGTACCTTGCCTTCGGAGTCATCCACTGGTACCGGAACCCCCCAGCTGAGATCGCGCGTGACAGCCCTGTCTGCAAGACCATCATCGAGCCAGCTCTTAACTTGTCCCATTACATTGGGTTTCCAGTTTTCACGGGTATCCAGCCATTGCTCCAGTTCTTCCTGAAAATCGCCCAGAGGAAGATACCAATGCTTGGTTTCCCGAGTTTCGGGTGTATCGCCGGTAATCGCACTCTTGGGATTTATCAGATCGGTGGGAGAGAGGGAGGTTCCGCAGCTTTCGCATTGATCTCCATAAGCTTCATCATAGTCGCAATGGGGACACGTTCCCTTTACATATCGATCAGGGAGGAACATTTCTGCCTTGGGATCGTATAGTTGTTCTTCGGTTTTTTCCACGAAAATCCCGTCCTCATAGAGCTTTTTAAAGAAAGCCTGTGAGGTTTCATGATGTGTTTCTGAGCTGGTCCGCCCGTAGTAATCAAATTCGATACCGAAATCTTCAAATATCTGCTTGTTACGTTCGTGGAAACGATCCACAATATCCTGGGGATTGACTCCTTCCTTTTCGGCCGCAATAGTGATAGGAACTCCATGTTCATCCGACCCGCATATATGAATAATATCTTCCTTCGTCAGGCGCTTATAGCGTACATAGAGGTCAGAGGGCAGGTACGCCCCGGCCAAATGCCCCAGGTGTATGGGACCGTTAGCGTAAGGCAGTGCAGAAGTAACAAGAGTGCGTTTGGACATGAAGTTAAATTTTGACAGTTAGTTTTATAGAAACCGAAAATAAGAGTATCCGGCTAAAAATAACAATAATGCTTTAGTGATGTGTGGATTGATTTTATGATAGCTGTCAGCATTTTTTTAATGATAGTTAATACCTGTTAAAAGGATAATGAAAACAGTATTATTTCTGCTTAATTTTTGTTACAATAATTATGGAAGCAGGATAAGGTTGGAGACATTAATATTAATAAACCTGCCCTGAATCATATACTAAAAAAACAATCAAAAGAGGTCACTTATGTCGTTAGCAAAAGTAATAGAGGTCATCGCTGAAGGAGAGTCCGTTGAACAAGCGGTTCAGAATGCTGTAACCCAAGCATCGAAAACCGTTCAGAATATTAAAAGTGTTAACTGTGAAAATATCCAGGGGATAGTATCAAATAACCACGTCGAAAAGTACCGGGTGAATGCAAAAGTTACGTTCGTGGTCGAAAAATCCTGATGCTATTTTAAGAGGTAGGTCCACTGCGGATTTCCGCTATTTGTGTTAGGAATTTCTTTTAAGGATTCTACAAAGTACTTTTCGAAACATTGATACGTAGGAGAAGTGCGTCTATTTGTCTAAGAGTTCGAGTAAATATATTGATTAGCTTTTCGATTAAAGATCCTAAGTAAAAGAGGCACATTATTATAATGAGAATGATTAAAATTTTCTTATAAATTGCCCTTCTGTAGTGTCTAAAAGGACAATAACGCATAGATATTGTTTTTTAAATAAGGCTTTAATTATTGCAAAATTTAGATTTGGTATAAGTGTCAATAAGATAGTATTTTAAGCCGTTAGAATAGATAGAATGTCAGCCTTTCCGCTGGCATTTTTTATTACAAGCTTAAATTACTTTTTAAA
>CAYXVW010000153.1:0-6518 GCA_964468695.1 uncultured Balneolaceae bacterium
ATTAAATAAGTTACAGGAATTTTATGGCTGGCGTTTGCTCACTCTCCCTCCCTTTTTAAGCAGGTTTTGAGGCAGAGGTGGGCAATTGTTCATCTTTATACTGCAGTTCATACAGCTTGCGATAGATTCCACCTTCTTTCTGAAGAAGCTCTTGGTGGGTACCCCGTTCACGAATTTCGCCTTTATGCATAACCAAAATCTTATCGGCTTCGTGAATGGTTGAAAGACGATGTGCAATCACAATAGAGGTTCTATTCTCCATAAGCTGATCACATACCTTATTGACAATCTCCTCTGTCTCCGAATCCACATTCGATGTGGCCTCATCCAGTACCAAAATATTTGGGTCATAGACCATTGCCCTGATAAAGCAGATGAGCTGTTGCTGCCCCATTGATAAAGAGGAACCGCGCTCGTTTAGCATAAAGTCGTACCCCCCGGGCAACTTCTCAATAAAGCGATCGGCTTCTATACTGCGAGCAGTCTGGATAACACGTTCTTCGGAGATATTTGGATTGCCTAATGTGATGTTTTCCATAATCGTGCCGGAAAATAACGCATTGTCCTGCAGGACCAATGCAAAATTCGACCTCAATTCTTCAATGGTAAGATCCCGGATATCTACGCCGTCTAAAAGAATTTTCCCATCATTGATATCATAAAAACGCATAAGTAAATTAATAATGGTAGATTTACCTGCGCCGGTAGCTCCCACAATAGCGACGGTTTCCCCTGCATTGGCTTCAAAGGATACATTTTTCAACACGGTTTCTTCATCATCATTGTAGCTAAACCATACATCTTCAAATGTGATGCTCCCTTCCGGATTATCAATATGTTTAGGGTCTTCCGGATCAGTAACCTTATTCTCAGTATCCAAGACATTAAAAATACGCTCGGAAGATGCCAGAGCTGACTGAAGGGTATTGAATTTCTCCGATAAACCGCGAATCGGACGAAAGAAATCGCGAACATATTGAACAAAAGCCAGTAGAATACCGAACGTTACCTGATCCATCAGGGCTCGTCCGCCTCCATACCAGATTACGAGAGCCATTGCCAGGCTCGCTATAATCTCAACAGCGGGCCAAAATATGGCAAAATAGAAAATGGTATCAATATAGGCACCTTTATAACTGCTGTTTATGGACTCAAACTTGCTGCGCTCCCGGTCTTCCTTATTAAAAAGCTGTACAATGGACATTCCATTAATGTGCTCCTGCACAAAGGAGTTCAGGCGTGCTATTTGATCACGCACATTGAGAAACGCCACCCGCACTTTCGCCTTAAACAAAAAGGTAGCATAAAATAACAGGGGCAGTACAGAAATAGCTACCAGGGACAGCTCCCAGCTCATGCTGAACATGAAATACAGGATAAAGAAGATACGAAACATATCTCCTATGATATTCACCACTCCATCACTCAGCAGGTCACTGAGCGCCTCAATATCACTGGTGGTACGGGTAATGAGCCGGCCGATCGGGTTTTTATCAAAAAACTGGACATGGAGAGACTGTATTTTTTGAAATACCGCGTTCCTTAAATTATATAATGTCCCCTGTC
Source organism: uncultured Balneolaceae bacterium (assembly GCA_964468695.1). Classification (GTDB taxonomy): domain Bacteria; phylum Bacteroidota; class Rhodothermia; order Balneolales; family Balneolaceae; genus Fodinibius. Next base: position 1,567 of record CAYXVW010000153.1, read on the forward strand.
CGAACCAGCGCGTGAGGTAGGTATTAATAACCAGCAGGATAAATTCACCAACCAGTGCTCCTAAAAGGAGTACAATAATCCATAGTAAACCCTCAAAGTCATTATTTGCTATATAATCGTCTACCGCGATCTGGGTTAACTTTGGGCGGATGGTGCCTAAAAAGGAGGCCCCAAGCGTTAATGCTATACCCAGGAGTACATACCAGCGATAGGGTCTTATAAATTGATAAAGCCGTCGAAGAAGATTGGTATCGACGGCTTTATCGTTTTCTTTATTGCTCACACTACTATTTGTTTAGAAGCGATCGAAATCATCAAATGGAGTTCGCGGCGTAATCTGTCTTGGCTTACGCTCATTATTATCCTTACTTCCTCCATTGTTATTGTTGTTATTATTATTGGAAGAAGACTTTTTAGACCGACTACTACTACTGCTGCGAGAGCTTTTCTTGCTACTACGACTACTGCTACTGCTCTTACGGCTGCGAGATGAGGATGTTTTTTTCCGCTTTCTCATGCGACGTTTCTTTTTCTTACCTCCTCGCTTGTTTCGCTTGGATTTGCTGCCGCCTCCACCGCTGTTACTATCTCCTTTATTTTGATTAATCTCTTTGAGATAAACCTTGGGCTCAATAATGCCTTTCTCATGAGCCGGATCAGTAAATATCGGGCGAAGCTCTGTAGCGACCCATGTTGGGAAGAAATCATCCCGGGCCTCACGCAGAAGCACATATTCATTGGTATAACGGGCTGAGAAATGAGTAATAACCAGAAGCTTTGTCTTGGCCTCATTTGCTACCCGGGCAGCGTCTTTGGCTGTTGAATGTCCCGTTTCCTCTGCTTTATCAGAAAGACTCTCATTAAAGGTAGCCTCGTGAATCAATACGTTCGTATTCTTAGCTAACTTGACAGAGTTCGGGCAATATTTGGTATCCGTTATATAGGCAAAGCTGTCACCCGGACGCGGATGCCCTACGATATCGGCAGACTTAACTACTGTTCCATCTTCAAGCTCTACATCCTTGCCGGCTTTAAGATCTTTGTACTGCCAGTCTTCACTAATGCCCTGCTCCTGGGCTTTCTCAGCATCAACCTTGCCGGGTCGATCTTTTTCCTGCAAGCGATAGCCGATACAGAACTTTGTATGATTCAGTGGTCGTGCCTCTACATAATATTCATCAGCATCGACGACGCGCTCGCTTTCAAAATCTTCATTTAATTCCACATACTTAATGTCATAACTCAGGCTGATATTGGAAAAATCAAAGTTAAATTCTACGAACTCCTGCAGTCCTTCCGGACCAACCAGGGTAATTTCCCGGTCTCTTCTTTGCAGCTGCAAAGTGGAAAGTAGTCCAATCAGACCGGAATAATGGTCCGTATCGAAATGTGAAATGAAAATGTAATCAATTTGAGAACGTTTTAAGCCGCCTTGAAGCATTCTCATCTGAGCATTTTCTCCACAATCAAAGAGAAAAACGCTTCCTTCTCTCCAAACAGCTACTGATGATAAATGACGTGTTGCCGTGGGTGTCGCTGAAGCTACACCTAATGGTACGATAATCATGATTTAACTCCTATGTCTTTTTTCAGATCATACCGCGATCAAGCAGCAGATCTTATAAGGTTATAATTTTACTATTTTGTTTTTTTAGATTTCTGCCAACTCTTCTTCTATGAGTTGTTTATTGTACATAACTGAATAACGACCTTCCTTACCTAATAATTCTTCATGTGTTCCTTGTTCTACAATAGTCCCATTTTCCATATAATATATAATATCTGCATCTTTTATCGTAGATATACGATGACTGATCATCAATGTTGTTCGTCCTTTTAATTCTTTTCGGAGATGTCGGAGAATAGATTCTTCTGTTTTAGTATCTACAGCACTTAATGAGTCATCTAATATAATAATTTTAGGATCTCGAATCAGGGCTCGAGCAATGGCGGTTCGTTGTTTTTGACCGCCGGATAACGTAATCCCTCTTTCTCCTAACATAGTCTCAAATTTCTTTTCAAAATCCAAAATATTTTCACGGACCTGAGCCTTTTCTGCAGCAGTCTCAATTTCTTCTTTGGTGGCATCTTCGGTACCGAATGCAATATTTTCACCAATCGTGTCTGAAAACAAGAAGGTATCCTGTGGTACCAGTCCAATGTTCTTACGCAATAACTCTAAGGGAATTTCCTTAATATCCGTTCCATCAATCAATATTTTTCCTTCCGTCGCATCAAAAAGACGTGGAATAAGTTCTACAAGAGTGGTCTTCCCACTGCCCGTACGACCGACTATAGCTGCATTTTGACCTGTTTCAATCTTCAGATTAATATTTTTTAACACATGCTCATTTGTATTCGGATAGGAGAAAGAAACATTTCTGAATTCAATGCTCCCCTCAATTTCGGTAATATCATGGTCAGTATTTTCTTTATCAGCTATATCAATATCTTCGGTTAGCATTTCATCAATCCGCTTCCATGATGCCATAGATTGCTGGTATCGATTAACGGTATAGCCAAGAGAAGCGACCGGCCAGGTCAAATAGGCCACATAAATTATAAATTCCATGATATTACCAACAGTCAGCGTTCCCTCTATAACCATTTGTCCCGCCTTCCAAACAACAATGATTACCGAAAGACCTATCAATAAGTTAAGTGTGGGATGGAAAAGGGACTCCACCAAATCGAGGCGCAGCTTTTTCTTGCGGTAACGCTCGCTTTCATGTTCAAAGCGGCCGTTTTCATACTCTTCGCGATTATAGGCTTTAATCAGCCTTATGCTTGTAAAAGACTCTTGGGCTCGCCCTGCAATGGTAGAATATTGTTCCTGTATTATCCGGGAATAATCATTGATATAACCACTCACCCAATAAGCAAAAGCGGACAGAAAGGGAAGCGGCAGCAAGGCCCAAAGCGTCAATTCCGGACTTACAATAACCATCATTGTAATGATAAAACCCGCTCTCGTTAATGTGTTAATGGTATACATATAAGCAGGTCCAAAATATTCCCGGACTTTGGAAACGTCCTCTGTGGCTCGAACATAAATTTCTCCGGAATCGTAGCTGCTATAAAACCGCTGGGGTAGCTTCAGGAGCTTGTCAAAAATGTCGTTTCTCAGATCGTACTCTATTTTACGAGAAGCAACGATAAGGGTTTGACGGGTAGCAAAGAGCAATACGCCCGATAGCACAACTGCCCCTACTAACAGCAAAGCATTTTTAGCCAGCAGCCAGCTTGCATCACTACTGAATAGCAGTTCAAAAATATTGCCAAAGCTGTCTGCAGACCGGTCAAGCTCTATTTCTGCTACCTGGTCCACCGTTCTGCGCAAATAAACAGGTATCCATACCAGGAAAAAATTGGATGCTGTCAAAAACAACGATCCAAGAATGATGGTCCCCTTATACTTTTTAAAATACCTATTTAACTTACGTAGTGAACCCACCAATAACTGATTTGGTTTGATGATCTATTTGTTACTATCCAAATGAACCTAATTAAGCAACCGTAGCACTACTGTATTTATTTATCCAATATTCTGCCAGGTTGTACCCGGATAGATATGCTTTTTCAACGGATCTTCCACCGAAGTAGTTCCCTACTAACGCAAGTGGGGCATCAATCATTTCCAATTCCATAAAATATTCGTCAATAACATTTCGTGCCGTAAAATATTTCCAACGCTTTAAAGAAGTGGATTCGGGTTGTGATACCCAGGAACCTATAACAGACGACGCTTCCTCAAGTATATGCCGGGCTGTTTCATCGTCATTGGCACGCTCATATTTTTTTGAAATATCATGCGAAGAATGAATAACGAGTCCCGTTTTGCCAGCGGTATTACGCTTGGAAGACTCATTTCCAATCCACCGGATTGCACTGTTTTCACATTTAATGCCTTTCCATTCCGGGGCCTCCCGATCATAGGTAGCCGCAACGGAAATACAATCGTCATAGAATACCTCATCAATTACACGAATTATTTTTCGGGCAGCTGTTTCATCCTGAGCAGTCTGTAGTATTCCATATGCCTCCGTAGCAGGAGTCGCTATGATAACCGCATCACATTCAAAAACATTAATATTGGTCAGATTAATCATCCAGGACCGCTTTTTATCACGGTCCGGACCAATATAAGTGAGTCCCCCGGCTTTCTCCTGTGCCCGAACATCAACCCAGCGGCTTAAATATTTATTGATTTCCCGGATTCCTCCATTAAAAGCATACTTTGTCAGTGGTGATGCGTTGGGATCCTCATTATGCAGGTTTAAACCATCATAGAAACTAAACTCTTCAGCCCATTCATGCAGATCTGTTTTTTGCTGTAATTCAGCAAGAAAGGTTTGAAAGGTATTCGTTTCGGCGGAGAGCTGAGAGATACCATTATCTAAAATAATGTCATCCAGCTCAATGGATGATATCCGACCACCCAGTGACTCATTGCGTTCTATTATTGTAACCTCATGACCGGCCCTGGCCAGGCGACTCCCGGCAACCAGTCCTGCAAAACTTGCCCCTATTATTCCTATAACCATTGTTAATTAATAAACTATTTAAACATTAAATAATATTGGATGGCTAAAAATCCGAAATTTTCTTCCAAAATTCTAAGATCAATTCGTTTTTTCTTTAAAAACATTATCTGGGGATTAACCGCTTTCTCCTTTGGAGGCGGGCACTTGGCGCCGACCGTCGAGGTGGCCGTCGACGACGCCCGCCACGCGCTCGGCGATAATGCCCCTCTTTGGCCGCCTGGCGGCAAACCGATTTTCTCAATGAGCCCACCCGTGACCGCATTCAACGGCTTCAGCTTCGACGAACTGCAGACACCCGCCGGCCTGGCCCGGCTCGACGCGCGGTTCCGCGAGCGCCTGGCCGCGGCCGATCCCGCCCTCGCGGAGCGGCTCGACGCCTTCCGCACGGGCGACCAGCCCGGGCCGCGC
>CAYXVW010000154.1:0-6491 GCA_964468695.1 uncultured Balneolaceae bacterium
CTTTGGGCTCTAATGCAGCTATTGTTTGTGAAGCCTTGACAAGCTTCAGCCGAAAGTTAGGGGTTTCAAAATCCAGATACCCTTGTTCAAGTCCCAGTGTGGGAGTGATATTATCTGTTTCATCATTTTGGGCAGTTGCTTCTGTACTCATACACAGAATTAAAAGCAGGGAATACAAAAATACCGGCAAAACCGGGAGAGCTTTCTTCCTATAATATTTCATATCTGTATCTACCTAATACTTTTAGTTTAAATATAACCGGATCAACAATGGCAATTCTTTGGTAGAACTACATCCCAAAAAACATCTATTTCTATGAACGAGTATTCATACAAAATGTATAAAGCTCATCAATAGTCTGATAAAAAATTGCTTATCCAAAATACTTGTTCATTTTAATTTCCATTTCCCGGTTATGAACCTGATCCCACCATGTTCCCGTTTTAATACTACGTTGTGACAACTTGTATTGCAGATAATATTTGAATTCAAACCCTAAATAAAAACTCTTTTTACATAATTTAGTAGATAGGCGGTTTTGAGATTGTAAAGCGTCATAGAATCGTCGACATTGTCTCCTTCCTTACTTCCATATTGATTAAAAAGGCTTCACAAATCCTAAAAAGGTATTCATCAGTACCAGCATATAAACCAGTAGCGACATCCGATAGGCGGCGGACCATTTATTGGAAATACGATCATTCATCAGTTGATCGGACTTTCTAACCACTCTTTTAAGAGTTCGGCTTCGTTTGACGGAAAATCCTATACACACCAAAATAAGTACAAAGAAAAGCTGTTTTACGGCGAGCCAGGTATGCCCTTGAAAGTCAAACCATCCCCATTGCGGACCCTCTTCCAATGAAACCATCCCTCCCCCGGATATCAAAATTCCCAAAGCAGCCAAATGGGCACCTATGTTCGTGATTAAACGTTCGTACCGAATATACCGGCTTTTCCTGGATGCATCGGCCTCTTCCCTGACTTTGGATGCCAATAAAAGGCTCCCGGCAAAAGCCAGCAACCATATCACATAGGAATAGACATGGAGAGAATAAAACGTTTGGTATGACATGGTAACTCAAACCACCGAAATATTTTCAATATCACACCTTGGAATTGCTAAAGATATCTTCGATCAAGTGGCCGTATTTATCTTCTACAATGCGTCGTTTTACCTTTAGAGTGGGGGTCAGTTCACCACTTTCCACTGTAAACTCATTGGAAACCAACCTGAAATCCCGAATTTTTTCATGTGAAGCCAATTCCTTGGAATAACTGCGTATCTCATGCCGGTAAATCTTTTGTACTTTCTCTTTATTAATCAGCTCACTTATACTTTCAAAACTTATGTTCTCATCATCGGCGTAACCCTCCAGAGTTTCAAAATCAGGTACAATCAAAGCGGCCATATACGGTTTTCGCTCTCCTACTACCACCAGCTGATCAATCCACTTACTCGTTTTAAAGAGATCTTCTATGGGTCCCGGGTAGATGTTCTTCCCTCCGGCGTTTACAATCATATGCTTGATACGATCGGTGATTTGAAGCTTCCCATCCACAAATTTACCGACATCACCGGTATGCAGATATCCTTCATTGTCTATCATTTCACCTGTTGCCTCATCGTTCTTCCAATACCCTTTCATTACATTGGGCCCCTTACATAAAATCTCTCCCTGTTCCGTATCTATGGAAGTCGGATAATCTTCGCCACTCAGTGCGGTCACAATCTCACTGTCTTCCAGCCGCTGAATTGCTACTGTTACACCCGGAAGTACCCGTCCGACGGTTCCCATTTTTTCATTTCCCAAAGTATTACAACACATAATCGGGGAAGTCTCTGTCAGTCCATAACCCTCAATAATATTCAGGCCAGCACCCATAAAGAAAGTGCCTATTTCTGCTGGTAAGGCCGCCCCGCCGGAAACGAAAAACCGTATTCGTCCACCGGTACGTTCTTTCAACTTATTAAATACCAGCTTATCCGCCAGCTTCTTCTGCATCGATACCAGTCCGCGTTCCCCGTCAGCGTATTTTTGGCCTACGGACTGTGCCCATTCGAATATCTTCTTTTTAACAGCAGACCCTTCCTCAACGCTCTTTGTAACAAGATTGTATATCTTTTCAAAGAGGCGAGGTACACTCATAACGATCGTAGGACTGGCTTCCGTCATATTTTTAGCCACCGTATCCACGCTTTCGGCATAATATATTTCAGCTCCTCCAGCCAACATAGCATAGTAGCCTGCCGTTCGCTCAAAAGAGTGGCAGAGCGGTAAAAAGGAAAGACAGCGATCATCTTCCTTTATAGTTATAAGCTGGTGAGCTGCCTTAACATTACTGACAATATTTCGATGGGTAAGCATCACCCCTTTGGGCTTTCCGGTCGTTCCGGATGTATAAATCAGCGTAGCCAAATCTTCCGGGGTGATCGATTTGCTCCGTTGCTTTATCTCCTCCTCAACTTCAGGGAATCTTTTGGCCCCTTCTACCATAGCATCCTCGAACAAGTTGACGTATGGCTCATCTAAAAAGCTTTCAACATTAGGTTCATCAAACGCAATAACCCGCTGGATATCATCGCATCTGTCAAAAATCTCGTGCGCCTTTTTAAGCTGTATTCCGGTAGAGACAAAAAAGAGTTTTGCTTCTGAATCCTGCAGAATATACTCGCACTGTCCGGCGGGAAGCGTAGTATAGATGGATACATTAATTCCGCCAATAAGCTGCAGGGCTAAATCCACCAAGGCCCATTCATACCTGTTTTCACTTAAAATACCAACGCGGTCGCCGGGCTCAACCCCTCGCTCAATTAAAAAGGCGGCCAAATGATGGACATCTTCGGAAACCTGATCCCAGTTTATCGCTTCATAGGGAGCATCGCTGGTCGGTTTACGCGCAAATGCTGTTTTATCGGTTTCGCGATATTTTTTAGTAAGGTTCTGAAAAAGCTCAGTTAGAGTTTCAAACGCTACTACTGTAGGCATATAAATATAATTTTATTACTAATTTATTGGCCGCAATACCCATTCTATTTCTATCTTAGGATAACTAAATGAATATAACATTTTGAAATGAAACTTCAGCACTTCCTATTTTGTACTATAATAAAGGAATTGTTGAAAGGATCTTATTTTATTCAGTATTTCTATTCCTTATATTAAAAGAAAAATGATAGCATGGCACATCCGGCAAAAGAAGAAACAATTGATCTCGTAAAAGAAATTTTCAGCTCTTATTTGAAGGAGCATAATCAGCGGCAGACCCCTGAGCGCTTTATGGTACTGGAAGAAATTTACCGTGCCGATGGTCATTTTGATGCTGATGATATCTTTTTCAATATGAAAGAAGGTGGTACGCGGGTTTCGCGCGCTACGGTCTATAACACCCTCGACCTACTCGTTGAATGCGGGTTGGTGCAACGTCAACAATTTGGCAAAAACCAATACCATTACGAACGAGCATACGCTTACCAGCAGCACGATCATATAATTTGCAAAGAGTGCGGCACTGTACTTGAATTCTGTGATCCTCGTATTCAGGAAATAAAGGATATGATGGAAAAAATCCATGAAGTTAATATCACTGGTCACTCCCTGCACTTCTTTGGGGTTTGCAAGGATCAGGAAGCCTGCAAAGAGCGTCAGGAAGCCGATGAGAAAGAACCTTCCGCTGCATAATTAGATCTTACTGATAACACATTTTTATAATGTAAAAGGCCCTGTGATTAGCACAGGGCCTTTTTTACATTAACGACTATTAGTCTTCTATTCCATTAGGTAAGCCGGCTGATATCCACAACTACACTGTATGTGACCGTGTGCATCCGTTTGGGCATGCCAGTCAAAACTAGCGGGATACCCTTCCTGCTCCCACCAGAACGGCAGTCGCTCCTTTTCTCTCATCCCTGTTTCATTCATAGTAGCAGCATCGTACAGCCTTCCATTAACCATTGTATGCGTTACCTTTTCCGTATCGCGAATATTCTCCAGCGGATTTCCATCAATAACAATCAGATCCGCGAGCTTTCCTTCTTCAATAGATCCCAGCTCATGATCCATCCCCAGATAACGGGCTCCGTTAATGGTGGCAACCCGGAGGGCTTCCAGCTCGGTCATTCCTCCCTGGTGCATCATCCAGAGCTCCCAGTGTGCTCCGAGGCCCTGAAGCTGTCCGTGTGCACCCAGGTTCACATTTACACCGTTGCGCAACAGATTCTTAGCGGTTGCTGCACTCAGTATATGTCCGTTTTCGTACTCTTCCTGCGGAATCATCTTGCGGTGACGCGATCGGGAATCGACAATACTGCGGGGCGTAAATTTAAGCAGTCGCTCTTTCTCCCAGACCTTGGTGTTCTGATACCAATAATATTCCCCGCTCACGCTTCCATAATTGACGACCAGCGTGGGCGTGTAATCCGTACCGCTGGCACTCCATAGTTCGTGAACATCCTTGTACACCGGGTAGACCGGAATATTATGCTCTATTCCCGTATGACCATCCATAATCATACTCATGTTATGGGTAAAGGTAGATCCTCCTTCCGGCAATACCAGTAATTCAAGCTCCCGGGCCGCCTTAATTACCTTCTGGCGCTGATCGCGCCGGGGCTGATTATAGCTCTTCACTGAAAAAGCCCCAAAGGCTTTGGTCCGCTCCAGCGCCGAAACAGCATCATCGTAATCTTCAATCACAGCTTTGTATTCGGCTTCGGCACCGTATAAGATACGTCCCGTAGAAAAAATACGAGGCCCTACCATATGACCGGCTTTCACCGCTTCTGCATGGGAGAAAATCATTTCTGTATTGGAGGAAGGATCGTGCGCCGTGGTAACGCCATAAGCCAGGTTGGCAAAGTATTCCCACTGCTGCTGGGGACTCAATCCCTCCCGGAAGTTTCCAATATGGGCGTGAACATCCACGATACCGGGCATGATCGTTTTGCCTTCCACATCAATAACTTCAGCATTTGAAGGGAGGTCCACTGCACCCGAAGCACCCACTTCTTCAATTCGATTGTCCCGAATAACCACGGTCCCCTGTTCTATCACCTTGTCACCATCCATAGTGATAATACGGGCGTTGGTCAAGGCTAGAACTCCATTAGGGCGGTCTGATTCTATCTCCAGTCCGATATCAAGCCCCTCATTCGTATCCAGCGGGAGCTCCTTATCCGTTGTGCCCCCTTCCAAAAAGTCAAACGCTTCCTGCACTCCTACCGAAAAATACTCTTCTCCCAGCGTCCAGTGCAGTTGCTGTCCGTCATTACTCCAATGCAGGTTAATTCCCGCATCTTCTGCCACGTGGGTCACCGGTATTGATTTGGTATCAGCACCCAGCTCAATCTCCTTTCCGGCCCGGGGCATCGGTGCGATATACACTTTGAAAAGGTGATTGAATGCTACCCATTTGTTATCGGGACTGGGGACAAAATTGTTTCCATATTTGGAAGTGAAATGCACGCGCTTGTCATTCCCGGACAGATCGACGCTCTCATAGGAGTTATCCAAATAGCTTCCTCCCAAATAAAAGATGCGCTCTCCATCAGCATTAAACTGTGGATTCGAACCGTCTTCGGTAACCAGAGTCCCCTCTCCTCCCGAAGCCGGCATAGTATAAATTCCCGGTTCATTCGTATAGGCGTGTCCCTGCTGGTTGTTACCATCTTCGCGCCTATAAACAATTGTTTCTCCGTCAGGAGAAAAAGAAGGTTGCCGGTAAATTCCCTTGCGATCAGTAATCGTCTGGGGCTCCGCATTGGAATTGTTCATATCCAGCGTTTTCATTTTCCCTAATGCCGTATCGCTCCAGGTTACATACACCAGCGAATTCCCGTCGGGAGAAAAGGAAGGCTCAAATTCAAAAGCTTCCCCATCTGTCAGGCGTTCGGGCGTACCATCGGGGAGCTCTTTTGTCCATAGATAACCTGCCGCATTGAAGACCATATATTCCCCACCCGGGGCTGTCACCGCATGGCGAATGGCTTTGGCCGTAAAGGTTTCCGGGGCGGGATTTTGTTCAAACGTTACCGTTTCTGCTATCTGCTGACGTACATCAGCTTCAAAAGGAATAACTTCCGCTTCCCGGTTCTCCACATTCAACTGTCGGATTTTCCCCTCTGCCCAGAACACCAGGTGCTCACTGTCCGGCGTCCAGTCGATATTGGAATAGGGACCAAAGATCGCCCATGCCTCCTGCTGGTCTTTGCTCAACTGGTCATACACCGGTCGTTCAATACCGGACTCCAAATCACGGATATAAAGTACGCTTTTAGTCCGCACCCGCTTGATAAAGGCCAGCTTTTCACCATCCGGAGATAAGGTCGGGCTGATCGCTCCTCCCGCTCCGCCGGTAATACGCTCAATTTCCCCGGTTTCCCGATCATATCGGTTGATGACATAAATCTGGCTGTTCGGGTCTTTATTATACTGAAAATATCCCCCGGGATACACGCTCTGACTGTAATAGACATAGCGGCCGTCGGGTG
>CAYXVW010000155.1:0-1597 GCA_964468695.1 uncultured Balneolaceae bacterium
CACACTTGATTTTGTTTTCAGCCAAATCGGCTTACCGCTTGGAGGTATTATGATATGCCTATTTTTGAGCTATGCCTGGAAAATTGATAATGCTATTGAAGAGCTTGAAACAGGAAATCCCGGCTTCGGCAAAAGCATCGTAGGACGAATTTGGAAAATAATGGTAATGATCATCTGTCCTCTGGTGATCTTTTATAACCTTATCAATAACTTTCTTTAAAAAAGAAAGGGCTTGTTATACTTCTGAGCTCATGGTATTTTTGAGCCAGAATTTTCAGATGAATTTAAAAAGATATATGGCCAAGGTTTCTACTTCTAACTTTCGAACCGGGATGGTAATTGAAGTTGATAATGAACTGTATTCCATTGTTGACTATCAACATGTAAAACCCGGCAAGGGTGGTGCTTTTCTTCGCACCAAGCTCAAGGGTGTTGTCAATGACAAAAATATTGAAAAAACTTTCCGTTCCGGGGAAAGCGTTAATGAGGTGCGTGTTGAACACCAGCCTTACCAGTTCTTATACCTCGACGGGAACCTTTATTATTTTATGAATCAGGAAACCTTTGAACAGGTTCCTATTGAAGAAGATCGCATCAATAAATCTGAGTTTATTGCAGAAGGACAAGTCTGTACTCTCGTGGTTGATGTAGATAACGAACAAATACTTTATGCTTATCCACCTGATCACATCGTTGCAGAAGTTGCCGATACGCGTCCCGGACTTAAGGGAGATACGGCACAAGGTGGAAGCAAACCCGCAACGCTTACCTCAGGGGCAACTATTCAGGTTCCCCTGTTTATCAATGAAGGAGAAGAAATAAAAGTCGATACCCGAACCGGCGAATACATTGAACGTGTAACATCAAATTAATCAGCTATCATGGATTTAAAAGTAATTGAAAACCTTCTAGATCTCATTGCCGAAAGTGAAGTCAATGAAGTATCTATTGAGGAAGGAGATTTTAAAATTAAAGTTAAAAAGAAAGCCGATATAGAGCAGGCTCCGCAACAGCTTCCGGTACAGTATCAAGTACCTGCACAGCCACAGGCGCCACAGCAGCCCGCTCAGCCACAACAAGGTCAGGCTGCTCCTTCTCAGCAGCAGGATACCAGCAAAACCGAATCGGCGGAAGAATCATCATCAGAACCTTCTGGCGAAGTCGTTAAATCACCTATTGTAGGTACATTCTATCGTTCTCCCTCCCCCGATGATGATGTTTTCGTTAAGGTTGGAGATCAGGTTGAAAAGGGACAGACCCTATGTATTGTGGAGGCAATGAAGATAATGAACGAAATTGAATCCGATTACTCCGGTGAAGTGAAGAAGATTCTGGTAGAAGACGCCGAACCGGTAGAATATGACCAACCCTTATTTATCATCGGATAAAAACAGATTTTCATGTTTAATAAAATTCTTATCGCCAATAGAGGCGAAATCGCTCTTCGTATTATTCGTACCTGTAAAGAAATGGACATCAATACGGTTGCTGTCTTTTCTACGGCAGACCGAGATAGCCTGCATGTCAAATTTGCTGACGAAGCCGTCTGTATCGGTCCCCCGCCAAGCAGGGAAAGCTACCTTAAGATTCCCAGAAT
>CAYXVW010000155.1:1697-6435 GCA_964468695.1 uncultured Balneolaceae bacterium
CCGGTTATTATAAAAGCATCATCCGGAGGCGGAGGCCGCGGAATGCGGGTTGTCCATGAAGAGGAAAACCTGCAACAGAACTACAATATGTGTAAATCGGAGGCTGAAACAGCTTTTGATGATCCCGCAGTATATATAGAAAAATTCGTTCAGGATCCCCATCATGTGGAGATTCAGGTTCTGGGGGATCAGCACGGAAATGTTATTCATCTCGGGGAACGGGACTGTTCGCTGCAACGACGCCATCAAAAGATTTTAGAGGAATCCCCCTCTCCTCTTATGACGCCCGAACTGCGCGAAGAAATGGGGCAAGCGGCTATCGACGCAGCAAAAGCTGTCGATTATGAGGGCGCTGGTACTGTAGAGTTCCTCGTAGATAAAGATAGGAAATTCTACTTTATGGAGATGAACACCCGTATTCAGGTTGAACATCCCGTTACAGAAGAAATTACCAATTATGACCTTGTAGCTGAACAGATTAAGGCAGCTGCAGGCATAAAGATGGAGGATAGAGAATTTAAAATGAGAGGGCATGCTATTGAATGCCGGATTAATGCAGAGGACCCGGAACACAATTTCCGTCCCTCAGCCGGCAAAATAAAAGTGTTCCATCTTCCCGGGGGACATAGTGTACGCGTTGATACTCATGCCTATGCCGATTATAACATTCCTCCCCATTATGATTCAATGATTGGTAAACTTATTGTTAGTGCCCCTACCCGCGAAGATGCTATAAAACGCATGAAGCGATCGCTGGAAGAGTTTATTATAGAGGGAGTTAAAACAACAATCCCCTATCATCTTCAGCTGATGGATGATGAAAACTTCAAAAAGGGTAAATTTAACACCCACTACCTCGAAGAATTTGAATTTAACCCTGATCCTAATAAGAAATAACTACTTATGAGCTATCCTGAGGACTTAAAATATACCAAAGAACATGAATGGCTACGCGACAACGGTGACGGAACAGCAACAGTTGGCGTAACTGATTTCGCCCAAAGTGAATTGGGAGATATTGTCTTCGTAGAGCTTGAACCCGAAGGTACTGAGTTTGAACAGGATGAGGTATTCGGAACTGTTGAGGCCGTTAAGACCGTCTCTGAGCTATTTGCTCCTGTTGCAGGTGAAATCATTGAAATCAATGAAGCATTAGAAGCGGAACCAGAGCTTGTAAATGACGATCCCTATGGGGATGGATGGATGGTTAAAATTTCTGTTGCAGATGAGGAGCAGCTCAATGAGCTTATGACTGCCGAAGAATATAAGGAGATTGTAAATTAATCTTAAAAAATACCGGGTACCTATAAAAGGACCCTTTTTTATTATAATATTATTTTATGCAGCACCGACCTTCCGACTGGATTTTGATCCTTGATTACGGATCACAATACACTCAACTTATAGCACGTAGAATAAGAGAGTTTAATATTTATTGTGAAATTCATCCATTCAATAAGGATCTTTCCGACTTTGAGAATAATTTACCCAGTGGTGTTATTATGTCGGGAGGTCCCAGCAGTGTAAATGATGAGGAAGCTCCCTACCTGAATAAAGATGTCTTCGACTTTGAGGTCCCTATATTGGGTATCTGTTATGGGCTTCAGATTTTAGCCCATAATATTATTCCCGGGAGTGTGGAAAAAGCGGAACGACGAGAATTCGGGCGATCTGACCTTATTGTCGACGACGACAGTGATCTACTAAGCAATATCCCGGAAGAATCCGTGGTTTGGATGAGCCATGCCGATCATATAAAAAAACTTCCTGCGGATTACGAAATAATTGCCCACACCGATAATGCCCGGGTAGCGGCCGTACGTCATGTAAATAAAAAAATCTATGGGGTTCAATTTCATCCGGAGGTAGTTCATACGGTTTATGGTAAGCAAATCCTCAAAAATTTTGCTCTCGAAATTTGTAAACTTGAAGGTACCTGGACCGCAGAATCTTTTATTGAATCAACGGTTAAAGAAATTCGAGAACAGGTTGGAAATGACCGCGTAGTCTGTGGACTTAGTGGTGGAGTGGATTCTACCGTGGTGGCTACCCTTATTCATGAGGCCATTGGCGATCAGCTTCAGTGTATTTTTGTAGATAATGGATTGCTTCGTAAAAATGAATTTCAAAAAGTACTGGATCTATACGAGGAAGAACTTAATCTGCCGGTAAAAGGAATCGATGCTTCGGATCAGTTTTTAGATGCCTTAAAAGGAGTCACTGATCCCGAACAAAAGCGAAAAATTATCGGAAACGTTTTTATCGATGTATTTGATGAGGCTATCAGCAACGACAAGAGTTTTAAATTCTTAGGTCAGGGCACTCTTTACCCGGATGTCATTGAGAGTATTTCTTTTAAAGGTCCCTCAGCCACTATAAAATCGCACCACAATGTAGGCGGACTTCCCGAAGAGATGAATCTATCACTGATTGAACCAGTAAGGGAATTATTCAAAGATGAGGTGCGAAATGTCGGACGCAAGCTGGGTATCCCAGATGGTTTTGTAAAACGCCATCCCTTTCCAGGACCCGGACTGGGTATCCGCATTTTATCTGATGTTACCAGGGATAAGCTGACGCTGTTGCGTGAAGTAGATGATATTTTTATAAGTGAACTTCGGAATCAGGATCTGTATGATGAAGTATGGCAGGCCTTGGCGGTACTCCTTCCGGTACAAAGTGTTGGAGTTATGGGCGATGAGCGTACTTATGAATACACTGCGGCCTTACGGGCTGTAACCAGCGTAGACGGCATGACGGCCGATTGGGCTCATCTGCCTCATCCCTTTTTAGCATACGTTTCCAACCGGATTATCAACGAAGTACCGGGTATAAATCGCGTGGTATATGATGTAAGTTCTAAACCCCCTTCTACTATCGAATGGGAATAAATGACAGAACAAAATGAGCTGAAAGAAGTTAAAGTATCCTATGAGGCTATTTAAGAATTTCAACTATCCCTTACTTCCGTTTTACTTTGTACTTTTCCTTTGCCTGACGATCAGTGCTAGTGGAGCCCTTATGGCACAAGGCACCACCTTTGATGAGGCATTGGAACATTACGAGAAACAAGAGTATGCCCAGGCCGCAAATCTATTTGATCAGGTTCACAACACTCAGGGCTTGCTTTTTGCCGGGAAAGCCTATTTTGGCATGAAAGATTTTGCTACGGCTAAGAGCCGGTTACTTCAGCTTAAAGAAAACACTGATCTTTCTCCTCTTATAGTTGAGGCCGATTATACCCTTAGTCTTATCCACTTCAAACAGAAAAACTATGTGGATGCACTCATAACCCTATATGACCTTTCTGAACAGCAAAATTATCCCGAAGTTTCTTCAAAGAGTAACGACCTTTATGAAGATTTACTCAAATTCCTGACGTTCGCCCAACGCAACGAAATCATGGACCAGACGGACAATGAAACTATCCTGCTTGATCTTGCTTCCAGCGCAATGGGACGAGTAGAGTATAATGAAGCCGAAATCCTTTTTACAAAATTACGCAATAATACAAGAGATATCCCCTCTTCTGAATTAGAAGACCTCGCTTCGGTTATTGAAAGAAAAACAGAATATCAGCAATTAAGTAATAAAAGATCACTGGAAGTTCCAGACAACTTCACTTTTAACATCGGAGTAGCCCTCCCCGCTTATTCAAACGATACGGATGACTATAGAGTAGCACAGGGATTATATCTGGGTTATACCCTTGCTGTAGAAGAGTTTAATAAAGAGCAAAACTTCAACACGAGACTTACTTACCAGAATACCGGCATTGAAGTAGATTCTGCACGACAAGCTCTGGAAACCCTTTCAACTATTGCGGATGTAGATGCTGTTATCGGACCTCTATATTCTGAGCGGGCGCAATCAATGGCTAAGGTAGCCGACCAGTATGGAGTACCTGTTATCGCGCCTTTAGCAAACGCTTCTGCTATTGCAGAGGAAAGCAATTATATCTATCAGTCAAATCCTACCTTTGAAGTTCATGGCAAATTTATGGCTCGCTTTGCCTTCGATGAATTAGAAGTGAATAAAGTGGCTATAATTGCCCAACAGGGATCACTCGGAGAATTATCTGCCCGGGCATTCCGGGATGAGTTGGAGGATTTGGGTGGAGAAGTACCCTACTATTTTATTGAAGACCTTGCTGGACGTGGACATGTTCTCTCTAAATATACGCGTTATTTTAAGGAAGAGCGCGACCCAACGGTTGAATCAGCGGTTTCAGCAGTTTATGCCCCTTTTACCGGAAATTCCTCGTCAGCCCTTATTGATCTTTTATTAGGTCAGTTAAATACCAATGAAAGTAACGTTACGGTATTAGGTTCACAGCAATGGGGCAATACGAATGCTTCCTCGGGTAAGATTGGAGAACGACCCGTGTATTTTACAGAAAGCTTCTATACAAATCCGAATAACTCAGAAATTAGTTCTTTCAAAGCAAAATTCCAGAGACGGTTTGATCGCCCGGCTAATCGTTTTGCAATGATTGGTTATGACACCACCACTTTTTTATTGAAGGCACTCAAAGAAGCTGTAAATCCCGCCAAGCTTCAAGAAGCATTGAAAAAGCAGCCTATACATCGTGGACTCATTACGAACATTGAATTCAAGGATACCAATATCAATCAACAGTTGATGATATTTAGATTAACAAATGAGGGCAGCCATCCCATTAACTGAACTAATGAACTGAACTCCCTCCCTTCTATTCACGTCCGTTGTTATTGTTATT
>CAYXVW010000156.1:0-6430 GCA_964468695.1 uncultured Balneolaceae bacterium
CGCTATGCGACTTTTGCTAAGGACTACAGCGGGAACGAACTTTATAAAATAGCCAGTGGTTTTTCTGATGATAATTACTGGTGGACGGAAACTGTTGTAGAGGAAGCCGGCGATCATATGGATGCTATTTCGCTTCATTATTATACGCTCCCTACCGGAGATTGGGGAAACAAAGGTCCCTCGAAAGATTTCGGAGAGGATATGTATTTTTCTACCCTGCAGCAGGGGCTCCGCATGGATGAGTTTGTGACGCAGCACTCGAACCGCTTGGATAAGTTTGATCCCGAGAAACGCATTACGCTTGCAGTAGATGAATGGGGCGTTTGGACGGATCCGCTGGAAGGAACAAATCCAGGTTTTCTGCAGCAGCAAAATTCCATTCGGGATGCCTTAGTAGCCTCAACCACTCTTGATATCCTGAACAAGCACAGCGACCGGGTACGTATCGGAAATATTGCTCAAACGGTGAATGTATTGCAGGCCATGGTGCTTACTGATGGAGAACAAATGCTCAAAACCCCAACTTATCATGTCTTCGATTTTTATACTGTCCATCATAATACCAAGCTACTGCCCCTACATCTGGAAACTGAAGAGTACGAGTATGAGGGAGAAAGCATCCCTTCATTAAGTGCAACAGCCTCTAAAAGCGATGATGGAACGGTAAATCTTACGGTGACCAATATGCATGCTTCCGAAACAAAGGAAGTAACAGCTGATATTCGTGGTCTGGATCTGTCGTCAGTCAGTAACGCGCGCCTGTTAACTGCTGACGCAGTGGATGGCATTAACACCTTTGATAATCCTGATAATGTATCTCCAACAGACTTTAACGATTATACCTTAGACGGCAATAACTTAACATTGCGCATTCCCTCAAAATCTGTTATCGTTTTACGGATAAATAATTAGATAAAAAGCAGATATACAGGCTGCCAATTAGATTTAGGCAGCCTATTGGCTAAAGTTATGAAATTATGACAGAGCAATATAAGAACCATGATCGTATACTGGTTGCACTTGATTGTATCATTTTCGGCTTTGATCGCAGTGGACTAAAACTCTTGCTTATTAAAAGAGATTTTGAGCCTGAGAAAGGGAATTGGTCATTGATGGGGGGATTCCTGAATCGCGATGAGAGCCTGGATGATGCAGCCGACCGAATATTACATAAACTAACCGGACTTAAAAATGTCTATCTTGAACAACTCTATGGTTTCGGAGAAGTAGATCGTGATCCCGTGGAGCGGACTATTTCTATTGCCTACTACGCCCTCATTAATATCCGGTCGCACGATAAGGAACTAATGGACAAATACAGTGCCCGATGGTTTCCCATCGATGATCTGCCGGATCTTATTTTTGATCATAATGAGATGGTCAAAGCAGCTAAATCACGACTCAAGTATCGCGCTTCTCACGAACCTGTCGGCTTCGAGTTGTTGCCTGAAAAGTTTACCATGCCGGAATTACAGATTTTGTATGAAGGTATTTATGAAACGGAACTCGATAAGCGCAATTTCCGGCGACGTATATTATCGATGGATATTTTGACTAAGACGAATGAGAAGCAGAAGAAATACTCCAAGAAAGGAGCCTTTCTTTATAAATTCAATGAAGATAAATACGAAGAGAAGGTCGATCAGGGAGATAGTCTGACCTTCAAGCCTATAAAACTGTAACAAAACGTTGACTGATAAACCACTATTTGAACATATTGTACCTATATTTATAAAGTGTATATTTGACATCTATTGATGATTACGGACCTTTAAAATCCATATAATATTTTTTCTGCAATAAATACAAGTAAGAAGAAATACCTGAAATGAATGCTCAACAAAATTGTGTAATTGGTATCGACTATGGAACCGATTCTGTACGTTCCGTATTAGTCAATACCGACGGTAAACAGCTGGCAGAAGCGGTTCATTATTATACCCGTTGGAAAGATGGACTGTATTGCAAGCCAACCCAAAATCAATTCCGGCATCATCCATTAGATTATCTTGAGGGACTGGAAAACACCCTCAAAGAAGTTTTGGATAGCGTAGATGATGAGGTGGCAGCCCAAGTGAAAGGTATTGCCGTAGATACGACGGGCTCCACGCCTGTTGCGGTAGATAAAACCGGAACCCCCTTGGCGCTGAAAGAAGAATATGCTGAAAACCCCAACGCGATGTTTATCCTGTGGAAGGATCATACGGCGGTAGAGGAGGCCGAAGAAATCACGGATTTAGCGCGTTCATGGAATGGACCCGATTACACCAAATACGTAGGAGGTATCTATTCTTCGGAGTGGTTTTGGGCAAAGATCCTGCACACTCTTCGTAATGATAATACCATACGAGATGCGGCCTACTCGTGGGTGGAACTCTGTGATTGGATTCCCTACACGCTTACCGGGGGAGACGATATCCATGAGATGAAACGCAGCCGCTGTGCAGCGGGACATAAAGCAATGTGGCACGAAGAGTTTGACGGGTTGCCAAGTAAAGAATATTTGGAACAACTTGATCCGGAGTTGGCTGATTTGCGTGATCGCTTATTTACAGAGACTTACACTTCAGATCAATCCGCCGGTACACTGTCGAAAGAGTGGGCGGAAGAGCTCGGCTTGTCGGAGGATGTGGTAGTGGCTGTGGGTGCTTTTGATGCTCACATGGGCGCCGTGGGTGGAGAAATTGAACCCTATTATTTGAGCAGGGTTATGGGCACCTCAACCTGCGATATTTTGGTGGCTCCTTACGAAGATGTTCAGGATAACTTGGTGCAGGGCATCTGTGGACAGGTGGATGGGTCGGTCATTCCGGGAATGGTAGGGCTCGAAGCTGGTCAATCGGCCTTTGGAGATGTCTATGCCTGGTTTCGGGATGTCATTTTAGGTCCTTTTACTGAATTCATAGAAAAATCCGACTTACTTTCTGATGAACACAAAGAGGCTTTAATCGAGGAGGCTGAAGAAAAAATGATCCCTCTGCTTTCAAAACAGGCGGCCGCTATTGAGGAAGTGGATACCGGTGTCGTGGCCCTGGACTGGCTTAATGGCCGCCGGACGCCAGATGCTAATCAGTTGTTAAAAGGCGCTATTGAAGGATTGGATTTAGGAACGGATGCAGCGCGTATTTTTAAAGCTCTTGTTGAGGCTACCTGTTTCGGGGCAAAAGCTATTGTAGAGCGATTCCGGGACGAAGGTATTAAAATTGAAGGAATTATTGGTTTGGGAGGGGTTGCTAAAAAGTCCCCGTTTGTCATGCAGACGTTGGCAAACGTATTGGATATGCCCATTAAAATTGCAAAATCTGATCAGGTTTGTGCAACCGGCGCGGCTATGTTTGCTGCAACGGCAGCCGGGCTTTTTGATGATGTGTCCGCAGCGAAGGAATCTATGGGTAACGGGTTTGGAGAAATTTACGAGCCTGAAACAGATAAAGTTGAGAAGTATAAAGAGCTGTATGAGCGATATCAGACGCTCGGACAAACAGTTGAAGAACGAATTGAAAAAAATATAAGCAGTAAAAAATAGTGTAATGAGTGAGTTTGAAGAACTTAAAGAGGTTGCCTACCGAAGTAACATGAGGTTGCCGGAATTGGGTCTGGTGCTCTTTACTTTTGGCAATGCCAGTGTTGCAGACCGGGAACGGGAAGTATTTGCGATCAAGCCCAGCGGCGTTCCTTATGAGGAATTAAATCCGGCAAATATCGTTATTGTCGATTTTGATGGAAACGTAGTGGAGGGAGAAATGCGTCCCTCCTCTGATACGCAAACACATGCTGTTTTATATAAGCACTGGGAGAATATTAAAGGTATTGTCCATACCCATTCTACTTATGGTACAGCGTGGGCACAGGCCCAAAAGGATATCCCTATAATGGGAACTACGCACGCCGATCATCTGACCAACGATATCCCTTGTGCTCCTCCAATGGCTGATGAGATGATCGAAGGTGATTACGAGGAACAGACTGGTTATCAAATAATAAATGCCCTTCAAGACCGGGATTTATCCTATGAGGAGGTCGAGATGATTCTGGTTGGCAATCATGCTCCATTTACCTGGGGTGAGACGGCCCAAAAGGCAGTTTATAATAGTGCAGTATTAGAAGAGGTGGCAAAAATGGCATATTTGTCCCGGCAGATAAATCCAGATGCTCCTCGACTGAAAGATACGCTCATAAAAAAGCATTGGGAGCGCAAACATGGTGATGATGCATACTACGGACAAGAAAATTAAAACTCATAAAAATTTAACATTAATATTTATTAGCAAATGATTGAACAGCGGAAGCCCCGAATTGGCCTTTTAGGCATTATGCAGGAATTGTACGACGATGATATTCCCGGTATTACAGAACACCAGGAAGAATATGCCCGGGAGGTATGTGAAGAACTAAGCGCTGTAGCGGAGTGGGATTTTCCGCGGGCGGCACGTAATCGTGACGATATTGAAGAAATTTTAGGTGGTTTTAACCAGAAGAATCTCGACGGTGTGATGATCGTCATGTTGACCTACGGGCCGGCTATGCGAACCGTTCGGGCACTTCAGAACAATAATTTGCCCCTCTTGCTTGCAAATATTCAGCCAGTACCCGAAGTCACAACCGACTGGGATATGGATGATTTAACTTATAACCAAGGCATCCACGGCGCGCAGGATATGGCTAATGCTATTTTGCGAACCGTTGGAGATAATTTTGAGGTCATTTCTGCGGATTGGAAAAGTGATGAATTTGAGGAGTATGTAGGAGATTGGGCCAGTGCTGCTCAGGCGACCTCCGAATTGAAAAAAATGAAGATTGCTTCTATTGGAAAAATGCACGGCATGGGCGATACGCTCTCCGATGAAGCCGCTTTCACAAGAATAATCGGCCCTGAAGTTAATCGTGAATATATCGGCCAGGTATTTCGAAATATGGAAACTATCTCAAAAGAAGAGGTAGAAAAGCAGATGGTTGTTGATCGTAAGCGTTTTGATGTGGATGATGATATGCCTGATAAGAATTTTCGTTATGCAGTGCGTATGTATCTTGGATTCAAGAAGTTTCTGGAAGATGGGAATTATCGCGGGTTTTCAGCTCATTTTGATACATTCAAAGGCGATGGACGATTTGAACAGATTAATATGCTGGCGGCCTCAAACCTGATGGCTGAGGGCTATGGCTATGCCGCCGAAGGGGACACTAATACCGCAAGCATGGTTGCGGCGGGACATATTTTGGACGGCGATGCACACTTTACCGAAATGTATGCGATGGATTTTAAACGTCAGTCCATGCTGATGAGTCATATGGGCGAAGGGAACTGGAAAGTAGCACGTAATGATGAGCCTGTTCGACTGGCCAATCGGGAATTAGGTATTGGGGATTTGGATAATCCTCCTACTACCGTCTTTCGGGCGGAACCAGGTCCTGCTACCATCGTTTCGCTGGTACACCTGGTAGGAGAGAAATTCCGAATCGTTGCTGCGCAGGGAGAGGTGTTGGACTCACAAAAGTATCCGACCATTGAGATGCCATATTTCCATTTTAAACCCGATTCCGGACTTCGAAAATGTAATGATGCCTGGTTGAAAGCCGGGGGAACACACCATCAAACCCTCTTGAAGGGCGACCAGCGTCGGAAATGGAAGATGCTTTGCAAGATGCTGGATATTGAATATGTAGAAGTCTAGCAGTATATAGTACCTGTAAAAATTTTTAAAAAGAGTTAAAGTTTTTTTCTATAATTAAATCGCACTTATAAATAGCAGGATAAGGGAATAGAATCACGAGTGACCATAAATAGAATTATAATTTAAATATTTATGTAGGATTGTATGGGAACATTAGCGGTAATTGACTGGGTAGTTATTGGACTATATTTCCTGCTTATTGCAGGACTTGCGTGGTGGGTAATAAAGCAAAAGACGGATACGACCACCGATTATTTTCTGGCGGGTCGGCATCTGGGATGGATTATTGTCGGTACTTCAATTTTTGCATCTAATATCGGTTCCGAGCACTTGGTCGGACTTACCGGAACGGGCGCTACCGATGGTGTAGCGATGGCACATTACGAACTCCACGCTTGGTGTTTGTTGATTTTGGGATGGGTAATGCTGCCTTTCTATATACGTTCAAGAGTATTTACCATGCCTGAATTCCTGGAGAAACGGTTTTCTCCTTTGGCGCGAACGTTATTATCAGGAGTATCGCTTCTGGCATATGTATTAACAAAAATAGCAGTTGGTATTTTTGCCGGTGGAATTGTTTTTAGTGTACTCATACCCGAACTTTCTTTTATGGGGATGAACAGCTTTTGGATAGGTTCGATACTTGTAATCTTGTTTACGGGACTAAATACCGTTTTAGGGGGGCTCCGTGCCGTTGCTTATACCGAGGCCGTGCAAACCCTTGTACTTATTTTTGGTTCAGTAATGGTGCTTTATTA
>CAYXVW010000157.1:0-6419 GCA_964468695.1 uncultured Balneolaceae bacterium
GGTTTCATTGAGTACTGATGTGCATAGTTATAAACATGGAATAGCAGATTCTGTCTTGGTCTGGGTTGCAAACTTGAAACAGGTATATGAATGAATCAATAGCGCGGGAATTAATTCCCGCGCTACTTGTAGGACGGGTTTTGAACCCGTCCAGCCGAATTGGCAACCCCACCTACATTAACCTCCTGAAAAACAGCTTTAATAGTATCCCGATATGAATAACAAAAAAATCTGTAAGGATTCCCCTCCAATTGGATCTTACTAAAGGATAGAGAGCTTTCATAGTAAGGGTACCCGGCCCACTCGAGCTGAAGGAAGGTTACACAGGATATTACATGTTGAACGGGCGGACTAAAATGCGTATGGTAAGATAGTTATAAATAAACCGCTGATCCCCTGGAGGGAAGGCATAACACGAAATAAGGCATATTTAACTATGAAATTTTCGATCAAAAGAATGACCGCAACGGTTATCACCGCTAAGGTGCTGGGTGGGGCATTCTCCTCTTCGGCCCAGGAAACAAACGGAGAATGGATTTCCCTGTTTGACGGGCAGACACTCAATAACTGGCAGGCCAGTGAGAATCCGGAGACCTTTTCGGTAGAGGACGGACTCATCAAAGTTGACGGTCCCCGCGCGCACCTGTTTTATGCGGGATCTGTTGAAGACCATGATTTTAAAAACTTTGAATTTAAGGCTGATGTAAAAACAACCGAGGGTTCCAACTCAGGCATCTATTTCCACACCGAATACCAGGAAGAAGGATGGCCGGAGAAGGGTTACGAAGTGCAGGTTAACAACACCGACGATGATCCACGGAAAACCGCCAGCCTCTATGCGGTTAAAGACATCATGAATGATGCTCCCGCCAAAGACGGCGAATGGTTTACATTGCATATCAAAGTGCAGGATAAAGACGTTACGGTGAAGCTGGATGGAGAGACCCTCATCGAGTACACCGAACCGGAAGATGTGGACCGGGAGGGACGCGTACTCGACAGCGGTACCTTTGCCCTGCAGGGACACGACCCGGAAAGTGTGGTGTACTACAAAAATATAAAGGTAAAGCCCCTGCAATAAATCAACACTATTCCAGTGATAAATTGCAGAAAAGGCTGATTTAACGCTCGAACCTCTTTACATTAAGTAATAGACTTATAGAAAATTAATCTAACCCACGGGGAATGCTATGGAAAAGATGAACCGACTGCGCGATGCGATTACTGATTATATCTACGAAGAAGGCACCGAATACCATCGGCTTTTGCTTTCCAAAGATTTTCACGAGGCGCTTTTGAAGGAGGCAGAAGAAAACGATACCCAGGTAGATCTGCCAAGAATAGAAGTAAAGGAAAATGTGGATTATGATTTCAAGCTTCTACCCTAAAAGATAACCTGCCAGTAAATCGTTCAGAATTGCGCTTTAATTTTTCCAAACACGGAATTAAACAGACATTTTTTTTGTAAATAGATAAATGCAGTTTATTTTTTAAAAAGCATGATTGTCAATACATAACCCAAAAGAACAGCACTTTTTTATGCCTAGATGTGAAATTTATAAAGATGCCAAAGGAGAATGGAGATGGCGAAGAACAGCCAAAAACGGCGATATAGAAGCTTACTCCAATGGTGGATTTGAGGACAAAGAAGAATGTAAGAAAGATGGCAAAGAAAATGGAAATTGCACCAGTTACACCCGCAGCAATTCCTATTAGGCCATTTCAATAACGCATTAAACGAGGCTGTCTATTTTACGACCAATAGGCAGCCTTTTTATTTTTGGTTGATATTCTTCAATAGAATCACACTCAAAACAGATTAATGGGACAACGAACAGAACGTATTTATAACCGCGGGGAGTCTTTCCTACAGAAAAAGAACTACGAACAGGCGCTCCGCCTTTTCAACCAGGTACTCAACAGAGAACCCGGCCATAAAAAAGCACTCAAAAATAAGCTCATAATTAAAATTGATCAGAATCAGAACCAGGAAACGGAGGAATTCCTTGAGTTTGCCTTAAAGCAAATTCCTGAGGACAGTGAGCTGCAACAGATTGCCGGCAGCTATTATATGAGCCTGAATAAAGCGGAAACGGCCGAAAAGCATTTTAAAGAGTCCCTCTCCCTCGATGATAAAAATGCACTGGCTTACTATGGATTGGGACTCATTGCCGCCAACCAGCATTCAGATCATGAAGAAGCGATCCGCTGCTTTAGTCAAGCCATCCAATTGGATAATAACTTCGCCAATGCATATTTCAATCGGGGATGCAGCTGTATGCTCCAGGACCAAATGGATCAAGCCCGTAAAGACTTTCTCAGGGCTAAGGAGTTAGAACATCCCGAAGCTGATCAATTCCTGAAGCAGTATTTTTAATAGGGTTGAAATACTACTGCATGGTTATAGTATGATATGCATTATGGCTTCTTTAATAACATCCCCGCATTTAGACTCCCTTAGGTGACCCTAATTAAAATCCGGGAAAGAAATAATTAAAAAGAAGAACAAGGGCATAAATTGCAGCAGCAGCTCCGGCGCCAATGAGTAGTACAGAAACCGCTATTGCCTGTTCATCTGACATTTCTTTCTTTTTCTGAACTTTTTTCTTATCCATAACGACTCCTTTTTGTTGGCCTTTCAATCAAATTATAGCTCTTAGGGGTTATTTCCAAAATAAAGGTCATTTTTTCCTTTAACAGCTATCAGCTATCTTATAGGTGTACGTACGGCAAATAAAGAAATACACGGCTTTTTATGGACAGATCAATGACAATATATGAGCAACGTCATGATATATGGCGTAAAGGCACTTTTGTTTCCGCAGTGTTAACCATCCTGTTTTTTATCCTGTTCTGGAATATATCCGATCCTCTGTGGACCGGAATACTTCGGTTGGTTACCTTTATATTTTTTACGCTTACCGTCTTTGGTACGTTAAAACTTATGGAACCGCCTATGGAAGTAGAACTCAGTTTTAACTCCAACTATCTGCTAATCTCCTATGTCCAAAACGAAAAGGAAGTGCTAAACGAACAGTTCGATCGGTCTGCGATTCAATCGATCTTGCCTACGTCCAGTGACCTCCCCTTTTGGACCCACTATTTACATCCGCAATCGGCCATACTTAAAGTCGATTTTAAAGGAAAACAGCATAAATCTCCCCTGATCAAATACCGGGGGCGACCGCTCTTATTTAAGCAAGACGAATTATCCGAGGTTCGGAAATGGATCGATGAAGAGCAGCAAAAATTTAATGGTAAGGCCACCACCTAATCTTGAATTGACATAGGAAATGTGGCTGGGCTTTTATGATCATAACGATCAACAGCACGGATTCCGAAGAAATGGTCGTCTATTGAAACTCCTTTTAGGGTGAAGGCTGTTGTATCACCGACAAACTCAGAATCTGTCCAATAGGATTCATCCGCCGCCCTCCAGACAATTTCATATCCTTTTAAATCAGGTTCGTTATTCGGCTCCCATTGAAAGCTAATATTATCTTCCGACGGGGTAATGTCAGCACGCACCTCACTTGGTCCTGCAGGTGCATTTGCCAGGGTACTGAGTACCGCTGCATTTAACTTAACAACCTGATGAAGATAGTTATAGTCAACATAACGGGCTGCTTCTGCAGTCGAAGCTTCTTGATCCTCCTGCCCCGGGGGATTCAATCGTACTACAGGATATTCATTGAGATCCGCAAATAGTGCTTCATTTTCTCTTTCCACTACTTTAACCGAAATATGCGGTACAAACTGTTCGGCCATTTCATAGAAGTATTGTCCCAGTTCTCGCGACTGGATATCATTGCGGGTGTTTGGGTTTTCTCTGGCAGAAATTCCCGGTACCAATATCCGGGCTTCGTTTTTATACTCATTGGCTCTATGCTTGTAGCTGGCCATATCATTTAAAACCATGCCCGCAATATGCAGGTTATATTTCTGGACTTCCTTAATAAAATGCGCTGCCCCGGTTCGGTTCTTCTTCCTGTCCACTGGAATCAAAAAAACAAGAGTAGCATCAAATTCATGCTCAGACATCGTCCGTACCAGCTCCATAATAACAGCCGTATTAGGAATATGGCGGATATCATTGTTGTTATCTGATTGAGGGGCATCATACAATCCGCTTACCACGTACATCCGTTCCTTACTTTCGAGTTGAGCACCTGGTAAAACGGCTGCTATATTGACGATCTCTGCCGAGTCTTCCTCTTCGCTGTTATAAGTATAAGATACCTGCAGATGATGGCCAGATGCCTGCTCGTACCGTTTAAGTTTATCATATATCCAATGGCGAGAAGCATTAATATCATCCTGAGTATGGTAGTTTCTCAGCGAACGTATATTGGCTTCTATGGAATCAACCGCAATCCCTCTATAAATTTTGGTAATATGGGGATCATTTTTTAGTCCTCCCTTTTGCCTCTTTTTTTCGTCACAGCTTTCAAGATGAAAGAAAAGAAAGACTAACAATAGCGGGAAGAATAAAAAATACTGGACGTTACTCATCAAATGACCTATTGCCTATTTCTTTCAGAATACAATAAAGAATAAAATACTTACTACCCAAATGTTGTAAAATGTTTTATAAGATTTGCAAAGCAATTATTATTTAATGAATCTTATATTCAAACTTTTTAACAAAACCCTGGGTTCATGAAGATTTTCAAAAAACTGGGTCTATTTGTTGTAGCAATTCTTATTGGTCTCGGCTGCACCTCCCCCGATTCCCAAAACCAAGCCCAAACGGAATCGCAAGCTGAAGAATCTACCCCGCCAAGCGGAAAAGAGTTAGCTCACAAGTATATTATTGTAGACGGGCATATTGATGTCCCCTACCGGCTGCGCAATAACTGGGAAGATATTTCCGATTCTACCCAGAGCGGTGACTTCGATTATCCAAGAGCAAAGGAAGGCGGACTGGATGCCCCGTTTATGTCCATTTATATTCCGGTACGATACCAGGAAACCGGTGGAGCCAAAGCTGTGGCCGATAGCTTAATCAATATGATTCAGGGAATAGCAGATGACCATCCGGATAAATTTGCGATCGCCACTTCTCCCGAAGAAATCAGGACACACTTTAAAAAGGGATTAATTTCACTTCCCATGGGAATGGAAAACGGGGCTCCTATAGGGACGGACCTCTCCAATATCCAGTATTTCTACGATCGGGGCATTCGCTATATAACGCTGGCTCATTCCCGGGATAATAAAATAAGCGATTCTTCCTACGATACTACAGAAGACACTCACGATGGGCTCAGTGATTTTGGAAAGGAAGTCGTTCAGGAGATGAACCGTGTAGGGATGATGGTGGATGTATCTCATATAACGGACGAAGCGTTCTTTGACGTTATGGAGGTAACTCAGGCTCCGGTGGTGGCAACCCATTCATCCGTCCGTCATTTCACCCCCGGATTTGAACGAAATATGAGTGATAGCCTGATTACACGCCTGGCAGAA
Organism: uncultured Balneolaceae bacterium; assembly: GCA_964468695.1. Lineage (GTDB taxonomy): Bacteria > Bacteroidota > Rhodothermia > Balneolales > Balneolaceae > Fodinibius. Next base: position 5,470 of record CAYXVW010000157.1, read on the forward strand.
AATAATGGCGTGATCATGATCAACTTCGGCTCCACCTTTCTCGATAGTACCTCAAATAACAGCAGTACGAGAGTACGAGCTGAAATTGAGGAAGAAATCGAAGAACGGGGACTGGAGCCCGGCAGTAAGGAAGCCCAGGAATTTAGTGAAACCTACTTTGAAGAGAACTTTCAGTATAGCACCGTGGGAAAGGTAGCCGATCATATAGATCACGTTGTGGAACTTGTTGGTATTGAACACGTGGGATTAGGTTCCGATTATGATGGCGTTGGCAATACCCTCCCCACCGGATTGAAAGACGTATCTGCCTATCCTAATCTCTTTGACGAGCTTCTCGATCGCGGATACAGCGAAGAAGATATACAGAAAATTGCTTCAGGTAATATCTTTCGCGTATGGCAGCAAGTAAATGAGGTAGCTGAGGATATGCAGGCTCAATAACCTCTCTTATTTGTTTAAAAGCTTACAAAAAACTTAATTCAACTTTATATATGTACTCCATAACAAAACCTACCCTTCTGCTTGATGAGGATATCGCCCGCGCCAATATAGAACGCATGGCTCAAAAGGCACGGAACCATAATCTGACTTTTAAGCCCCATATGAAGACCCATCAGTCGGCTCAAATCGGGGAATGGTTCTAAGCAGAAGGAGTAGAAGCGATAATTGTCTCCTCGGTATCCATGGCGAACTATTTTGCCGAAAACGGGTGGACTGATATAACCATTGCCTTTCCGGCAAACTTAACAGAGATAGAAGCTATAAACGACCTGGCGGAAAAGGTAAGATTAACCTTATTGGTAAATTCCACTTTCACCGCACGGCAACTTCAAAAAAAGCTTACAGCGGATGTTGACTGCTATATTGAAATTGATACGGGATCCAAACGAACCGGAATACCCACTGAGGATATATCAGCAATTAATCAACTTCTAAATGTTTTAAAAGAT
>CAYXVW010000158.1:0-6401 GCA_964468695.1 uncultured Balneolaceae bacterium
AAGGAGGGAGGTATTACCTCCGTACAAGACGGTATTGATCGTGCTGAAGAGGGTGACACAGTCTTGGTCAAGGAGGGACGGTATGTTGAATACGATGTCCGGATTAATAAATCAATTACGTTAATAGGAGAAGGAAAAGCAGTAATTGATGGAGATAATCAAGGTTTTGTAGTTATTGTTGAAGCTGATGATGTTATTCTGAAAAGTATTGAGGTCCATAATAGCAAATCCGGGTTTATGGATGATTATGCCGGTATTTCAGTTGAGGAAGTTAACAATGTTCGCATCGAGAATGTGCGGTTAGTGGATAATTTTTTTGGAATATATCTTGCCAAGTCAAAAGGGACGGTTCTCCGGAATAATCACATAACCGCATCGGGACAAAGAGAGACTAATTCGGGAAACGGAATTCATCTGTGGTATACAAAAGATGTAGCAATTATGGATAACTACATTCAGGGCCATCGCGACGGACTTTATTTTGAGTTTGTGGATGGTGCATCTATTTCGGGTAATGTCAGTGAGGGAAATATCCGCTACGGTATTCACTTTATGTATTCGGATAATTGTCGGTACAAAGATAATACCTTCCGTAATAATGGTGGCGGAGTGGCGGTAATGTATACTTCTAACGTAGAAATTATTAACAATCACTTTGCTGACAACTGGGGTGCATCGGCTTATGGAATGCTGCTGAAAGAGATTAACAGAAGTGTGATTAGAGATAATACTTTTGAAAATAATTCAGTGGGGCTCTATATGGAAGCCTCCAGTAGAAATGATGTGAAGGGTAACACATTCAACCAAAATGGCTGGGCTGTTCAACTGATGGCAAATTCTACTGACAATCTATTTAGTAAGAATAATTTTATCGCCAATTCTTTTGAAGTATCAACGAATAGCAGGCAGCATTTTAATGAGTTCAAAGGTAATTACTGGAGCCAATATGAAGGATATGATCTTAATAGGGACGGAGTTGGGGATGTGCCCCATCGTCCGGTACGGTTATTTTCTATTCTAGTCGAAAAACAACCGGAGTCACTATTGTTGTTGCGCAGCTTGCTGATCGATCTTCTGGACGCCGCTGAAAAGTTTATGCCAGCTTTAACTCCGGAAACACTTATTGATTCTGAACCACAAATGGAGAGTGTATCATGATTTTAATTGAGAATTTACAAAAAGATTTTGGTTCCAGAACGGTACTTAAAGATCTGGATCTGCAGATTCCCACCGGACAGGCTACTGGTATTGTAGGGCCGAACGGTTCGGGAAAGACTACAACTATTAAAACCTTGCTGGGACTGGTAAAACCGACGGCCGGAACGGTATCAATCAATGGAGCGTCGATAGAAGGGCAGTGGGATTATCGCCGAAAGATTGGGTATATGCCACAGATAGCACGTTATCCTGAAAATATGACGATCGGTGAACTGTTTGATTTTATCAAGGAGATGCGTGGTAGCACAACCGATCGTGATAAGGAGCTGCTCAAATATTTTGAACTTGAAAACGAGATTGACAAGCGAATGCGTGCTCTCTCAGGCGGAATGCGCCAAAAAGTGGGGGCTATTCTGGCCATGATGTTTGACCCGGAAATCCTGATTTTTGATGAGCCCACGGCGGGACTGGATCCAAAGTCGAGTGTACTGTTTAAGAAGCTGGTACATGCAGAGAAGGAAAAAGGAAAAACGGTACTATTGACCTCTCACATTATGAGTGAGATAGAAGAATTAACCGATCATCTCATATTTATTGTAGAAGGAAACGTTCGATATGATGGTCCCATGCACAAATTGATGGAACGGCAACAGGAACAGCGGCTCGAAGGTGCCGTGGCAAAAATGATGGAGGAGGCAGCAGCATGAAAACACTGACGATTTTAAAATACCAATGGAAAGATCTTCTTCGCGGAAAATGGATTATTGGCTATGGACTCATTTACCTGCTTATTGCCGATGCTATGATTCGTTTTGGTAGTGCCGGTCCAAAGGCATTGCTTAGCGTTTCAAATATAATGCTGTTGCTTATACCGCTCGTAGGAATGATCTACGGCGCGCTCTACCTGTATCAGTCCCGAGAATTTACCGAACTATTGTTGGCCCAACCGATTGACCGCTCCTCACTTTTCTGGGGTTTATTTGGCGGACTTACGGTACCGCTGGCGTTGGCTTTTGCAGTGGGAACGGCACTGCCAATGATTTACAGCGGTATGATTTTATCGGCCAATCTATCGTCAATCTTGCTGGTTCTTTTACTCGGTATCGTGTTAACAATCCTGTTTACAGGACTTGGTTTTTGGTTTGGCCTACACTTTTTCGAGGATCGGGTAAAAGGGCTTGGTTTTGCCCTGGTCAGCTGGCTCTTCCTGGCGGTACTTTATGACGGCCTGGTACTGTTAGCTGTTTTTACATTCGGTGATTATCCAATCGAAAAACCGATGCTGGCACTGGCATTAGCAAATCCTATTGATCTGGCGCGCATAACTGTATTACTGGAATTCGATATTTCTGCACTTATGGGATATACCGGAGCGGTTTTTAATCGATTTTTTGGAACTATGATTGGGGTAGGGGTAGCGGCGGGCAGCCTGCTGGTCTGGATGGGTATTCCGCTTTGGAGAAGTCAGCGTCAGTTTAACAGGAAAGATTTTTAGGAATATATGAGCACATATTAAATATCTAACCGATAACAAAGCTTTCGAGTTGAAAGCATAACTTTAAAAAATAACACTTAAATACTGAAAATGAGATTATGAAAACAGGTACACAATTAGTAACCGACATTATGGGAACTAAAATTAAAAGTTCTTCAAGAGAGCAAGTGGGAGTTATTCAGAACGTAATGATTAATCCTCAGGATGGTGCGATCACATATATAGTTTTATGCTATGCCAACTTTATTGGAAAAATAAATCGCCATTTTGCTATTCCTCGTCAGTGTCTGAAGGTGAGAAATAGCGAGACAATGTCTTTTTATTTTGAGATAGATGAGGAAATACTGCTAAGTGCTGCTGGATTTATACCTGCAGGTACCTCCCATAATAGCTCTGAATGTGTTTATGAGCTCTTGCAGGGGACCACAGATTTCATCCCCAAATATTTCAATTGATTACATGCTTATTAATTCCAGTTTTAGTACGATTTAAAAGACTTACGTAAAATGGATGCCTCAAAACTAAATATTGATCTCATCAAAAAGTATAACGTTCAAGGTCCACGCTATACTTCATATCCCACTGCAGTACAGTTCAGCGAGGCCGAAGAAGGAGATCTCAAATTGCTTTATGAGTATTTATCTGATCGTAATAGGGAACCACGTCCTGTTTCGCTTTATTTTCATATTCCGTTTTGTTTTTCGCTCTGCTGGTATTGCGGATGTACAAAAATTATTACAAAAGATCAGGACAGGGGAGATGCCTATCTCGATTATCTTGAGAAAGAAATGGATAAGGTTTCAAATATGCTGCATCCTGATTCTGAAATCGTTCAGATTCACTTTGGCGGCGGGACTCCCACTTTTTTGAAGCCGGATCAGCTGCAGCGTTTGGGGAATGAGATAAAAAGCCGTTTTAATCTTACGAAGACAACGGAATTTGGCGTTGAAATTGACCCACGTCGCTGTACCCGGGAACATATCCAAACACTGGCGGATATCGGATGTAACCGCGCTTCGCTGGGGGTTCAGGATACGAATGAAAAAGTACAGGAGGCCATTCATCGCATTCAGCCTTTTGAGCAAACTCAGCAGGTAACGCATTGGCTTCGCGAAGCTAATATTGATTCTATTAATTTCGATCTCATTTATGGTTTGCCCTTACAGACACTGGAAACTTTTCAGCAGACCATAGACGATGTACTTACCTTGCATCCTGACCGACTTGCAGTATATAGTTATGCCCATATCCCCAGCATGATGCCTGCTCAAAAGCTCTTGAATGAGGCAGACATGCCCTCAACCGATGAGAAATTGGCCATGTTGCAGTTGAGTATCTCATATTTAACAGATAATAAGTATCGATTTATAGGGATGGATCACTTCTCGCGGGAAGATGAGGAGCTCTCCCAGGCAATGGACAACGGAACATTGCAGCGTAATTTCCAGGGCTATAGCACATTGGCAGGAGCTGACTTGTATGCCTTTGGCATGTCGGGTATTTCTAATGTCGGGGAATATTATTGGCAAAATACCAAAGACATTGGAGGGTATTACGAGCAATTGGATGAAGGAAATGCTCCGGTTTTTAAAATATTGCAATTGAGCAGAGATGATTGGCTTCACAAGTCGGTGATTATGGATATTATGTGTCGCATGGGTATCGATTATCAAGCAGTCGAACGACAATGGGATATAGATTTTACCGACTACTTTTCGGATGAATTGAAACGTTTACAGGAGCTTGAAAAAGACGGACTAATTGTACGATTTTCTGATGAATTAAAAATCACCGAAAAAGGACGGTTGTTTCTCCGTAATATTGCCATGTGTTTTGATTACTACCTGAATGAACAGAAGGAAGTCCATAATTTTTCAAAAACAGTATAAAATGTCATTTGACCAACAAAAATACGTCCGCTGGTGGTTATGGACTGGCGCTGTTTTTATTTTTCTCATGGTTGTGGTAGGTGGTATTACAAGATTGACGGGTTCCGGTCTCTCAATGTCTGATTGGAATCTGATAATGGGAGCATTACCTCCCATGAGTGAATCCGAATGGATGGCTGTCTTTGAGCGCTATAAGGAGTTTCCACAATATCAGCAGATTAATGCGGGGATGTCTCTGACAGAATTTAAGGCAATTTTTTTCTGGGAGTATGTCCACCGTTTACTGGGTCGTGTTATAGGACTCGTTTTTCTTATTCCATTTATTTTCTTTTGGGTGCGTGATTACTTCGATTCTAAAATGCTGCGCCGTGCCTGGATTTTGTTCGCTCTGGGAGCACTGCAGGGAATTATGGGCTGGATTATGGTTAAAAGCGGCTTGGTGGATGTGCCGTATGTAAGCCATTACCGCTTGGCCCTTCACCTGCTGTTGGCTATGATTTTATTTGGATTTTGTATCTGGTATGCTCTGGATCTTTACGACTCAGATCCTCCAAGAAAAAGTAAAGATCTGCCTGCTCTCAAACGCTGGTCCATAGCACTATTGGTTGTTTTTATTTTACAGGTAGTTTGGGGAGCATTTACGGCCGGACTTGATGCAGGATATATGTACAATACATTTCCCACAATGAATGGGGACTGGCTTCCCCGAAGTGCGTGGGTTCTGCAACCGGCGGTGTTAAACCTGGTAGAGAATCCCGGTACGGTTCAATGGATGCACCGTATTTTAGGGACTATACTTGGTGTAGCAACAGCTATCTTTTGGTGGAAAAATCGTAAAACTGATCTCAGTCCAATTATAGAACAAAAAGCCCGAATTTTGCTCGGTATGATTTTGACGCAGTATGTGCTTGGAATCTTAACAGTTATAACCAATGTGGAAATTTTAGTAGGGGTTATTCACCAGACCGGAGCGTTTATCGTACTGTTTTTTTGGATTTGGTACTATCATGATTTGAAATCTAATTGGGTAAAAGTCTAATATTATTCTTAATTTAAGATAAGATACTCTTAAATACTAAATAAAGCCTGATAGGCTCAAACAAATAAAATAACATTATGAATACTGTAAAAGAACGTACGGTTGGACAAATTGTAACCGATGATTATAGAGCAGCACAAGTTTTTAGAAACTATGGACTGGATTTTTGCTGCGGTGGAAATCTGACAATAGAAGAAGCATGCGAGAAAAAGAATGTTGATCCAGATAAAGTACACGCTGCTTTACAAAGTCTGACGGATGAAAGCGGAAAAGAAGATAATTATGACCAGTGGTCGTTGGATTTTCTGGTGGATTATATTGTAAATAACCACCATCAGTTTTCTCGCAAGAAGCTTCCTGAAATAAGTGCTTATGCCAAAAAAGTAGCTAAAGTACATGGTGAGCGCCATCCCGAACTCACAGAAATTTATTATGAGTTTACCAAACTTCACAGCGAAATGATTAATCACCTCGACAAGGAAGAGGAGCTGTTATTCCCCTATATCAAAGAGATGGTAGAGGCTGAGAAAAATAATGAAACACCTGAACAACCGGATTATATCAGTGCCGCCAATCCCGTATCAATGATGGAAGATGAGCATGACGATGCTGGAGCAGCTATTGCAAAAATACGTGAACTGAGTAATGATTTTACTCCACCGGAAGACGCGTGTACCACTTACCGAATTCTGTTTGAAAATTTGGAAGGATTCGAAAAAGACCTTCACAAGCATGTACATCTTGAAAACAATATTCTCTTTCCAAAGGCTTTGGAACTTGAAAAGCGTCTGAGCTAACAACGCAAAATTTTTTATACCAA
>CAYXVW010000159.1:0-6394 GCA_964468695.1 uncultured Balneolaceae bacterium
CAATTTACCGGACCTGGAGCGGATTCGTGCACACCTTTAAGTGATGCGGTTAATATTCTATACTACCGACCATGAGTTGATGCGTAATTGGGGCTTAGACATCAGTTCAGCGGCTTTAGGATCAGGAGACGTACCTACCTTACCAAGTCATACCGATCCCAGTGGTGGAACCAATACTGCCCGTGGAGGATATGGAAATAAATTCATTGATATATCTGCCTGGCCAAGCTGTTCCTACACTGTCAAACTATCTACAAGGAGAAAGCTTACAGATGGTGAGGAAGATGATAATGGAAGAACCAGAAGTATTACCTTCTGCAAGTAAAAGGTAATTCGTAGTAATTATAAAGGATAATTTTAATCAGGTTAAGCGGGGTGCTTTCGCATCTCGCTTAACTTATTATATAGAGGGGATTGCAAAACTCATGTCACCATTTCCGGTAACCTATTGTGGATATAGTAGGGAAGCAGAACTCTTATACTGCGACAGGCTCGGCCTCAAATTCTGCAATACTGCTCTTCTTAATAGGATCGCCCATCAGGGTAGCCGAAGTGCAATCGGTGATAGTCACTTCCACATAATCTCCTTTTTCAAAATCTTTACGATCAAATACGACCATTTTATTGGTATCAGTACGTCCACGAAGCTGTTCATCAGAACGCTTGCTGGTTCCTTCCACCAAGACCAAATGCCGGCGCCCGATTTCCTTTTTGTTGAGTTCTTCCTGTATACTCATCTGTTGCTCAATAATCTCAGAGAGGCGGCGTTTTTTGACGTCCTCTGGGACATTATCCTCATATTTACGCTGTGCGAGAGTACGGCCTCGCTCGGAATACGCAAACATGTACGCCAAATCATACTTCACTTCGGCCATTAGGGAAAGCGTATCCTGATGTTCTTCCTCGGTTTCATCACAGAATCCGGTAATAATATCGGTAGAAAGCGTCACTCCTGGAATAATATCGCGCATTTTTTCTATCAGCTCCAAGTACTGCTCACGCGTGTAAGGGCGGCGCATCCGTTCCAGAACTGCATTATTTCCGGATTGCGCAGGAATATGGATGTAGTTACAGAGATTTGGTTGTTCGCTAATACTCTCCAGCAGCTCTTCAGGAAAATCCTTGGGATGAGGGGAGGAGAATCGAATGCGCATCTCCGGATCAACCTGGCTTGCTTTATACATCAGTTCAGCGAAAGAGTTATCCCCATCGTCATAGGAGTTTACATTTTGTCCCAGCAGAGTAACTTCCTTGTATCCCTGGTCGCTAAGCTGTTTTAGTTCATCGAGAATACTTTCAGCGGGACGGCTCCGTTCACGTCCCCGGGTAAAGGGAACCACGCAAAAGGCGCACATGTTATCACATCCGCGCATAATGGTTACAAAAGCACTAACCCCATTATCGTTAGTACGCACCGGTTTAATATCTGCATAGGTTTCTTCCAGAGACAGCAGAACATTTACGGCTTTACGCCCGTCATCAACATCAGAAAGCAATTTAGGGAGATCGCGATAGGCATCGGGACCTACAACAAGGTCTACGAGTTCTTCCTTTTCCATGATTTGCTCGCGAATGCGTTCGGCCATACAGCCCAGCACGCCCACGGTCATGTCACCATCCCTTTCTCTTTTCATCGCCTTAAATTCCTTGAGTCGGTTCCAAACGCGTTCTTCAGCATTTTCGCGAATAGAGCAGGTATTAATGAAGACTACTTCGGCCTCCTCTGGCTCATTAACCGGCTGCATGCCTTCTTCCATCAAAATAGAATTGACAATCTCTGTATCAGAGACGTTCATTTGGCAGCCGTATGTTTCGATATAAAAGTTGCGTTGATCCAAGGGAATAAAGTTTTTGCTTGCTGGTTATGAAAGGCTAAATATAAGAAGAGATTGCCTCTTTATGAAAGTCAATAAGCTATTTGTTACTGGAAGATCTAAAGATAACAGTAACCATATTCTTTAATACTTGAATCTCGAAATGAGGATGTTAATTATTGACTGGATGTTACCACTAGTTTGACTAAGTTTGGAAATGTTAACAGAGGTGATGATTTAATCTTAATTGTTGAAGATTACAATCAAATTTTTTGCTAATTAAATACCAGCTTTCATGCAGAGATTCTCCCAAGAAGTAATAGAAGAAGTTTTAGTCCAAATTTTAAAGGAGTATGATTTTTCTGATTCAAAGGCTCAGCTTATTGCCAAAGTGCATACAGAATCCAGTCGTGATGGGGTTTATTCCCACGGACTTAACCGGTTTCCGCTTTTTATTGAATATGTTGAAAAAGGGTTAATCGATATAGCAGCTGATCCTGAAAAAAATGCCAGCTTTGGAACCCTTGAACGCTGGGATGGTCAACTGGGACCGGGTGTCTCAAATGCCCACCAATGTATGGAGCGTGCAATAGCACTTTCCGAAAAATATACGATGGGTTGTGTAGCATTGCGTAATACCAACCACTGGATGCGCGGTGGAACCTACGGATGGCAGGCTGCTGATAAAGAAAAAATAGGCCTTTGTTTTACAAATACTAAGCCTAATATGCCGCCATGGGGCGGGAAGGAGAGTCGCATTGGTAATAACCCTTTTGTTATAGCTATTCCCAGAAAAGAGGGGCATGTTGTGCTAGACATGTCTATGTCACAATTTTCATTTGGGAAAATACATACTTATAAACTTAATAATGAAAAATTGCCGTTTTACGGGGGATGGGATCAAGAGGGAAATCTTTCAAAAGATCCGGAAAAAATTCTTTCCAAAGAACGCGGGTTGCCTATCGGCTACTGGAAAGGCTCTGCCTTGTCGATAGTTCTTGATATGCTGGCGGCGTTGCTTTCTGATGGAAAGCCTACATGTAAAATTGGGGAAGATGGATATGAGGTAGGAATTTCCCAGATATTTATTTGTATAGATCCTCAGAAGTTTTCGGATGGGGATCTGAAGAACAAACTATTGAATGAGGTTATAGATAGTGTGCACGACGTATCGCCCATAGATAAGGGAAAGCGCACCTATTATCCCGGTGAAAAAACGCTGGCCACCCGTAAAGATCATATAGAGAATGGAATACCGGTTAGTGAAGAAGTATGGGAAACCATTACCAACTTAACTTAATGAAGTAAAAAGGGAACGTAATTCAGGTGATATAAAGAAAATATGGTCCCAATATTTAGTTTGGCCAGGTTTCGGGTTGCTTACGCCATTCGGCAAGGGCCTCCAAATCGTTTTCATTCACATAACCATGCTCGTTAGCCACATCAATAAGAGTCGTATAATCTGTTAGGGTATAAAGAGCGACACCTGCATCTTCAAACCGCTGGATAGCCTTGTCAAATCCGTAAGTAAAGATACTGAGCACTGCTTGTACATCGGCATCAATAAATTGGAGTGCTTCCACTACAGAAATAGCTGATCCACCTGTTGAAATAAGATCTTCGATTATTACTGTGGATTCTCCCTTTTGAATACCACCTTCAATTTGATTTCCCAATCCATATGCTTTGGCCTTTGCTCTTACATACGACATCGGCTTATCCATATTCTCCGCTATCCAAGCGGCATGGGGAATACCAGCTGTAGCCGTGCCGGTGATGACATCAATATCACCATACTCCTCTCTTATAAAAGCGACAAATTTTTGGGCTATCTTTTTTCTGATCTTCGGATAACGCATGGTCAGTCGATTATCGCAATAGATAGGGGAATTCCAGCCCGAAGACCAGGTAAACGGATCATTAGGTTGGAGTATAACAGCGTTTATCTTGAGAAGGTCAAGCGCTATTTCTTTCGCAAAGGATGAATCAATAAGCATATATTAAATGGTTAAGTGACAAAAATTGGATCAGTATAACAGATAAAATTACAAATTTAATTTTAAATGAAATATAAAACAATTTTAAGGCATAAGAAGGCATAAAATCCCGCCAAAAGATCATCGACCAGAATGCCCCAGCCGCCTGGAAGTTGTTGTAGAGCATTTACCCCCAAAGGCTTTTTAATATCAAAAAAACGAAAAAACACAAATCCGGCCAGGAGCAATAAAATATTAGACCCAAGACCGCTAAAAAAACTGATGCCAATAAAGGCCATTCCCTGACCGGCAAATTCATCCATCACAAGAGGAGAGGGATCGCCGCCCCAAACGCGTTCGCATTCTGCAGATACCCAAACCGTAAGAAAAGAGCACAGAATTGTAAATAATGCTATACCATACCAAGGAGCATAAACGCCGATAAAATAAATAGGAAAGAGGGCAAAGAAGCTTCCCCATGTTCCCGGGGCATTGGGTAAAAAACCAGCATAGAAAAAGCTACCTAAAATAGGTTTAAGTTTTTGCATCATGTTTATTTATGAAAATATTAATGTTTACGTATATGTATTCTATTCCGGAATATAGGGTAAGAACTACGATAGCTATCATTAGCCAGCCAAGAATTCCGGATTCTAATAATTGAATGCAGTAACTGCTTAGCCATACATCGGTATTTACAAAGACTCCTACCAAAAGCACAAGATAAAGAAAAAACATCTGGCTCAGGGTCTTTATTTTTGCCGTTAGGCGCGTTTTCATACTCACATTGCGCCGTTCAGCTATAATACGCATACCGGTAATAATAACATCCCGCAGCACAATCACCCCTACAGCCCACCATGGAAATTGTGTGGCATCAATAAAGGGCAAACAGATAAAACCTGCAAAGGTTAAAAATTTGTCAGCTAACGGATCCAAAAAAACGCCGTAGGCCGTTTGTGCACTATATAAACGAGCAAGATAGCCATCAAAAAAATCAGTGACGACTGCTACCGCAAAAATTCCGACACTTAATGCTCTCCACACGACCTCATCCTGTACATATAGAATCAGAAAAATTGGTGCAAGCACTAATCGTATGGTGCTTAAAATGTTAGGAAGCCTTTGCACGTTAACTAAATGCGAGTTAGTGGTTGAGAGCCATTTATTTTCAAAGCGGATATCATTAAGTGCTTCGAAAAGGTGTCAAAGATTGATATTTTGGTCTTCAAATTTTTATAAAAATACGAATTAGAATAACAGTATGCAGTGTTGGATTATAAGTATTGGTGATGAGCTCCTTATTGGTGATACGATTAATACAAATGCCAGCTGGATGGCACAGTTGTTTTCGGAATATGGTGTAGATGTAGAGCGCATAGTAACGCTGAAGGATGATCTGTCCGTTCTTAAGGAAACAATAAGTGACGCTCTGGATTCTGTTGATTTGGTAATATCAACAGGTGGATTAGGTCCAACACATGATGATGTAACCAAAAAAGCGGTTACTGATCTTTTCGATACTGAGCTTATTGTGCACGAACCCACGCTCTCTTTTATAAAAAAAACGTTTAAGAAAAGGAATATTCCTTTTTCGAAGTCGAATCATTTGCAAGCCAAGGTACCTGCAGATAGCGAAGTGTTATTTAATGAACAGGGTACTGCACCAGGCTTATGGCTGGAAAAGAATGACTCAATTCTGGTTGTTTTGCCGGGCGTACCCCACGAGATGAAACACCTGATGCAGAAAAAAGTTTTACCTAAACTCCGGAAATTCCTAAACGGAAACGTTGTTCGGAAAGCCCGTTATCTCCTAACCTCCGGCATAGGTGAAAGTACGCTCAGCGATGAAGTTGTAGGAGATTTATCGTCCTATTTTAATGAAAATATAAGCGTGGCTTATTTGCCTTCTACGCAGGGTACGCGTATTCGCATTCGGGCACGGGGGGCTTCAGAAGAAGATGTTGAAAGCCAAATGAGACCTGTAATTGAACATCTTAAAAGGAGTGCAGGAGAATATATTGTAGGCGAGGGTAAAGAGCTTCATCTTTCCAAGGCTCTGGGAGAGCTACTGACTGAAAAGAACCTAACGATGGCTACAGCCGAAAGTTGCACCGGAGGACTGTTAGGAAGCACGGTCACAGATATTCCTGGCAGTAGCCGATACATGAAAGGAGGGGTTATAGCGTATGCTAATGAGGTAAAAGTTAAAGAACTGGACGTAGAAGCAAAGGATTTGCAAAAATATGGGGCTGTAAGCAAAGTGGTTGCACTTCAGATGGCCAAGGGAATTGCACAGAAAATGGGTACGGATATCGGAATATCAACTACCGGTATTGCGGGTCCGGAGGGAGGCACCAGGGAAAAACCTGTGGGAACAGTCTGGATTGGATTTTGGAACCGACATCAACATTTTGCAATTAAAGGACAATTCACAAAAGATCGATGGGTTAATAAAGAGCGCTCTGTATTCGTTGCCCTGGAGATGGTACGCCGAATACTCCTAAATATTTCAGAAATGCCTTACGGACTTCAAAAGCAGACGGTTTGAAGCTATTTTATATTTTATATTTTATATATCTACCAAATGTTCCTCTCTTCGAT
>CAYXVW010000160.1:0-6365 GCA_964468695.1 uncultured Balneolaceae bacterium
CTAGATCACCCGGCAGCCAATCCATAAAAACTTCTCCAGCTGTAGCAACCGGTGTTAAATCCTGGCGAAAAGCTTCCGGCTCTAACACTGTTACCATGAGATATACACCAATTACATAAACAAAAATTGCCGACAGTACCGACAGAAACATTCCAAGCGGAATGTTACGATCCGGGTTTTTCACCTCTTCAGCAATACTGGCCACCTTTGTCAGTCCCGCATAGGAAACAAATACCATTCCCACAGTCGTAAAAAATCCTTTAGCCCCATTTGTATAAAATGGAGTCAACTGCTGACTTACTACGGCACTGAAATCCATCGAAAAAATGTGGAAAATTCCCTGTAATATGTAACCGAACATAATAGTGATCAGTGCTGCCACAAGTACTTTTTGCAGGGTGGTTGTTTCTTTGGCGCCCACAATATTTAAAACACCGAAGGCAATGGTTAATCCTACTGCAACGATGGTAATGTTGACATCGTAAAAAATAGCGATATAGGCCCCCATACCAATGAGAGCAAAGGCACTTTTTAAAACCAAAGCCAACCATGATCCAAAGCCGCCTATGCTTCCCATTAAGGGGCCTAAGCTTCGGTCAATAATATAGTAAGTGCCACCGGCTCTGGGTAATGCCGTTGAAAGCTCAGCTACGCTGAACATCGTAGGCAAAATCAACAGGCCGGAAACAAAATAGGCCAGGAAAACCGAAGGGCCAGTTTCTGCAGCAGCCAGACCTGGAAGCAGGAAAAAACCAGAACTAAACATAGCTCCGGTTGCAATGGCATATACATCAAATAAATTTAACTCTTTACTAAGCTTCTTGGAGTCGTCTAACGTTGGCAAAACTACTTCTCTTTTTAAAAATTATTTTTAATAACTATCTGTATGTAACTGTATGTAATTTTTTTATACCACAAAGTTATCTAAGCAAAAAACAATTAGCTTCAATTTGGATAAAGTATTGTCCGTAAACTAACACATGCACCATCTCTTTTTAGAATAAGTATAGGTTATCTTAATAGCCCGTTCGTTCAGTAGATGTTGTTAACCAATTACAATAAACCAGCGTTTCCGATATTTTACAAAGATTTCTTATCCCTTCAATCAAGGTTAAAAATAGTGATTTTATTACGTATTTAATATAAGTACCGGACAGGGACTTTGTTCAAGTATTGTTTCAACCCTGTGACCTAAATAGAGTCGATGTGAACCCGGACGAACATTTGTACCCAGAATGACCAAATCAATTTCGTTATCAACGGTAAAATCATAAATGGCTTGTTCGGGACTTTCACCACGTTCAACCACGGTTTGCGTTTTCACTCCCATTGCTTCTCCCATTTTCTGCAGATCACTCATGATGCTATTGGCAATTTTAATTTCATTATCCTTTTTAAACTGCCGTACATGGTAAGGCGTATCTGCATAATTATCTATCACAACATTTAAAATGGAAACTTCATGGCGGGGGTCTGCCTTAGCAATAAAAAGCCCCAGATCTACTGCATTTTTCGCCGCTTCCGAACCATTAGTCGGAACCAATATTCGCTCAGGACTCCACCGTTCATCAATTTTGCGTCCCTGTACAATAAGCGTCGGACAGGGAGCTACTCTTGCCAAATAATCAATAAGAGGACTAAATAAATGGGACGAATTAGTTTGACGTTCCGTGGCACCCAGTACTATCAACTCGTAATCTTTCTTGGCTTCATCTAAAATAGCATCCCCTACATTCTGTTCCTCAACGACTTTTGTTACTATTTCATCCTGATTAAAATGCTCAGAAAGCTTTTCCAAATATTCCTTACACTGTTCTTCGTTATTATCTCTTGCAACGGTAAATAGCGTAAGCGACAATTCAGATTCCCGCCCTAATAATTCCAGTATTTCTGCTTCAACAGATTGTATGGTAAGTTCATCCAAATCATCCGACCGAAAACGTACTGGCAACAGTATCCGATGGACACCCGCTATAAGGCTTTCCGCTTCCATTTCCTCTTTTTTTAAACGCTCCTCTTCCTCGGTCCCTATTTCCACCCGTTTAAGTACCCAACGAAGTGCAGATGGCGCCATCAGGGAGGTAGCCATGGCCATCACAACAATAATAGAAAACATATCCTGCGCTAGGATTCCCAGATTCAAACCGATCGTTGCAATAATAATTTCCATAGCGCCACGGGCATTGAGTCCTGCTCCAAAGCTGAGAGCCGACCAGTGATCTTTACCACCAATAACCCGTGCACCAAAATAGGTACCCGCCACTTTACCCAGGGTCGCTACTGCAATAACCAGTAGTGTAATCAAGATAAGCGTAGGTTCCAGAAGATTCAGCATATTTACTTTTAATCCCGCTACTGCAAAAAAGATGGGGGCAAAAATTGCGAGAGCTACGCTCTCAAGATTATGAATCACACTTTCCGGCAAACGCGGCATCATCCCAAACAGGATACCCATGACAAAAGCACCCAACACAGCTTCCAAATTCAATGCCTGTGTAATAGCGCCCCAAATAAACATCATTACAACGACCAATGTTAACAACCGGTCGGTACTTTCAACTTCATCCTGAACAAAAATTAGCAATTTACGCACGAGCCAACGTCCCAGCGTAAAGCTCAAAAGCATAAATGCCACTACGCTACCTACAATTTGCAGTACTGTTCCAGCGGTTACGGCCTCCCCGCTTGCCAATCCCGCTACGATAGATAACAAAATCCAGCCCGTCGTATCATCGCTCATCCCTGCAGCAATAATTGTTTGGCCAATATCACGACGCATCAAATCGAGATCCATCAGAACCTTGGCAATCACCGGAATAGCAGAAATGGACATCGATACTGCTACAAACAATTCAAAGATGAGACGATTATCGGGATCCGCGACTAAAAAGTCGGGAAGATATTGCCCCAACAGAAAACCCGTTGCAAAGGTAATAGTAATACCCCCGAACGAAACCCCGATAGCGGTACGAGCGTGACGTTTAATGAGTTTGATGTCGGTCTCAAGTCCCGTTATAAGCATTAAAAACATTGCTCCTAACAGACTGACCGTCTCCAGCAAATATCCCTGCACCTCGTTTTGCGGAATCATCAAATTCCCAAATTCAGGAAAAAGACTGCTTAATAAGGAGGGTCCTAATATGATACCTGCTAAAATTTCTCCTACCACGGAGGGTTGTCCCAAGCGTTGGGCAATCTCTCCCAGTGTTCGGGCTGCAAGCAGAAGAATGCCAACCTGTATAACGAGCATCAATACATCATGATGCGGGGCTGCAGAAAAAATATCCAAAACGGACTATTATTGATGTTCACCTTACATTCATTTAATAAGCAAGAAGATATAAAATACATCTGAAGTATCTAAAGTTTTTTGAGCAAACTTCGGTATACATCGTTCCCTTTTAATACTTAGTTTATGCCATTGCTTAAATAAATTTTAAAAGAGACTTCTTTACCTAAACATCTGAATGAACTTCCCCGATTTAACATTTCCCTTTCAGGATCCCGTGCTGGTTTTCGCTACGGTTATGCTTATCGTATTCTTGGCCCCTATCTTTTTTCGGCTGCTTAAAATGCCTGGACTTGTTGGACATCTTGTAGCAGGCATTATTGTGGGTCCATATGCATTGGGAGTGCTACAGCGGGGAAATACGATGGAGCTTCTGGGCACAGTCGGCCTATTATTTCTCATGTTCATTGCCGGACTTGAAATTGATCTCAATAAATTTGAAAAGCTTAAAAAACGCAGTATTACTTTCGGTCTTTTTTCTTTTTTTATACCACAGCTCGGAGCATTACTGGTTGGAATTTATCTGCTCGATTTTTCTCTTTATTCTGCCTTACTTCTGGGATCTATTGTAGGCTCACATACCCTGCTGGCCTATCCGGTAGCCGAACGTATCGGCATTACCAAGAATAAAGCTATCATCATGACTATGGGCGGTACCATCGTTACCGATGCCCTATCGCTGCTTATCTTAGCCATCGTTGCCGGAGCCGTTACCGGTGATCTCGGACCCTCATTCTGGATTACTTTTAGTAGCCTCGTTACTCTTTACACTCTTGCAATGATTTATGGGCTGCCCCGGCTGGGACGCTGGTTTTTCAGGGATACCCGTAACGATACCAATACCGAATTTGTGTTTTTAATTACGATTCTGTTTCTGGCGGCCTTTATAGCCGATTTTGTTGGTTTAGCTTCGATCATTGGTGCCTTCTTAGCGGGATTATCATTAAACAGGCTAGTACCGGGCACAAGCCCTTTAATGAGCCGCGTCCAGTTTGTGGGAAATACATTGTTTATCCCTTTCTTTCTGATCTCCACCGGCATGCTGGTAGATGTATCGGTACTGATAGAAGGTACCGAAATCTGGATAATGGCCGGCTACTTTACCGGACTGGTGCTTATCGGTAAATTTCTCGCGGCAACTGTCACCCAACAGATATACGATTACAATACTTATGAAAGGATGTCTGTCTTCGGTCTTTCTACCGCTCAGGCCGCAGCTACCCTGGCTGTCACCCTGGTTGGATACGATATAGAACTATTCAGCAGTGATGAAGTCAATGCCGTAGTAATTATGATTCTATTTACCTGTCTGGTTGGTCCCTGGCTGACAGAAAAATATGGCCGAAAACTGGCTTTAGAAGAACAAAAAAAGCCTTATCAACCATCGGAAGCACCTCAACGAATTCTCATTCCCTTAGCCAATCCGGCCACTTCCCAGACTATGATAGATTTAGGGATGATTATACGTGATGAAAATTCTCAGGAACCCATTTATCCCCTGACCGTTGCGCTCGAAAAGGGCAATGTGGAAGCTGAAGTCGCCGCTACCGAAGATATGCTGGGTCATGCCGTAGTACATGCGGCGGCAGCCGATGTTCCCGTCTCTCCTGTTACACGAGTGGATATGAATATTGCCAACGGTATTATGCGGGCAGCCAAAGAATTACGTATTTCGGATATCATTATTGGCTGGAATGGCGAGCCCTCGGCTAAACAACGCATTTTCGGCAGTATTCTGGATCGGGTGCTGGAAGAAAGCAAACAGCTGGTTATTGTATCCCGCATAGTACATCCCATAAATACTACAACAAGAATTATTCTGGCCTTCCCTAAAAATGCCGATCGTGAACCAGGCTTTGCAAGTGCTATCCGAGATATCAAAAATATCATTAATGAACTGGGAGCTGAACTGGTTATATTTTCGCCAAAAACTATGCACGAATCGCTTCGTTCTATTATCCAAGACAATGAGCCGAAACTGGAGGCTGCCTTTTTTGATGTTTCCAGCTGGTCAAAATTGACTTCAGGTCCTGTAAGCATAGATAAAGACGATCTTTTTATTTTGCTGAGTTCCCGCGAAGGATCTATTTCATGGGATAAAGATCTGGACCGTCTTCCCGGACTTATTGCCAAACGGTATCCCAAAAACAATTTTCTGACGGTCTATCCCAGTGAGCAAGAAGCAGAAAACAGATCTCCCCTTAAGTTGCGTATTGAGCGAAAAGCAGAACTCCCCGATATTGAATCCCAAAACATCCAGTTTGATTTACATGTATCAGATGCTGAAAGCGCGTTTCGGATAATGCTCAATCCTAAATTCGGGGACAAGCCGGGCATTCTGGATAGTTTGGTGAGGAATATACTAAAGGTTGATCCCGAGAATCTGCCGGGTGATATTCCAGGAGTGGCTCTTACCAAACTGAGATCTTCCCTTATTGATGAACCGACACTGTTTCTGGGGATTAGTCCTTCCGGAATAGAATATCCGGGACTAACAAAAAAGGTGCATCTTATCTTTCTGCTGTTATCTCCCAGAACCACTCCCTATCGAAAAAATCTAAAGCTATTGGCTAACTTAGCTTCTCATTTGAGTGAAGCAGAAAATATTGATCAGATTAAAAATGCAAAGACCCTAAAGGAAATCAGCATCTTCTTTAAAGATGGAGAAATAAAAACCTGATTTTAATAATGAGTAATGATGTGTAGGCTGTAACTCTTGATATATTCTAATCTTTATATAACAAACATCAATACAGCATGATGCGGCGCAGCAGAAAAAACATCCACTATGAAACGAATTTTAAGTTAGAGAGATTTTAGAGGTAAAGAGAATACAATTTTTAATTTTAACATTCCATTTTTAGCATTTTTTCTGTTAAACTATATAAAAGGCATTACTAACCACGACTGTAATGATGAAGCTATCTCCAAAGCTTTTGTTCGTTTTCCTTATGCTATTATGGGCTGGGGCATGTAGCAGTTCAGAGCAATCCATAGATAATAATAAAATAGAAACGGTCAAAGAATCTGAATTCTATACAACTGCCTTTCCCAGCCAAAATCTTTCTGAATCTCT
>CAYXVW010000161.1:0-5938 GCA_964468695.1 uncultured Balneolaceae bacterium
ATCCGGCTAATACGCCTTTCCAAAACAGATCATTCCAGGATACGCTCAGGGCATGTTCTCCAAAGCCCCGGGCCACTTCGGCCGCTTCGGCCGCAAAAATCCCTGTATTGGCCAACACATAAGCCAAGGCTCCTGCACCAATTACATTTGCAAATAGCACAATGCCCCAAACTCGCAGTAGCGCCGGTATGCTGGCAATCCGCGTGAGCACATGCGTAACCGGGGTAAGCGTATTTTCGGTAAATAGCTGATATTTACCGGCTACAATCAGTATAAATCCCAGTGGATATAACATGTTTCCAAGGAACAAAGAAGACTCTGGCCCTACAGCAGTCGTCATCGCAGCACGGGCTACAAATGTAAGACCGATGGACAGCCCCGCAGCCAAGCCACTCAAAAAAAGAAGACGAGTAGAACGGCTAAAATCCTCATCGGCTGTGGCTACAATGCGATGAAAGATTTCATCCGTTGAAAATATATCACGAACAGCCCGTCCTCCTGCTGGAGCACCACTTTGGGACTGGTCAATTTGTTCTTTAATACTGTCTGTCTTCATGCGATCCTTATAGAATTAATCAAAAAAATGAAATCCTATTCTCCCACTACTTTCCTCTGCAAGGATTTCAAGAATAGTTATAAAATTGGGTATCTGGAGAGAGGGATATCTATATAGTAAGGTATCGCTAATCTGATGCACGTGCAATTAACATTGGTAATTTTATGTTCTGAGAGAAAACTTGATGAAAACAGTGATCCAGTCATTAATTTCTCACGTGGATAATGATAATACTGGAGATATTGAGATCAACTTTTTAGCTGATAAAAAGCTAGAAGCAGAATGGGCTGAAATAAAAAAGTGCGAACCTGGAAAAGTCCATGTTCGCACTTCAGGGATGCCTTGCTCCCCGGGTAGGATTCGAACCTACGACCGATCGGTTAACAGCCGATTGCTCTGCCGCTGAGCTACCGAGGATTATGTGATAACGGAATAATTTAAACCGCTTTTAACAGAGCACAAATATAATTATTTATATCCACTCAAGTCAAGGTCTTTTTCAAACTTTTTTATATCCAACCTTTTCAAGGATCAAGCCTCTGGCTGGGGCACCGTGTCCGTTTTTGTGTTTACTTGGATTTAATAACATATCCTCAAACTTCTCTGCTGGACACTTCCCCAATCCAACCTGTAGCATTGTCCCCACTAATCGCCGTACCAAGTGGCGTACAAAGCGGTTAGCTTGTATCCGATATACTAACATTCCCTCTGATTCTTCGAGAGTAGAATGACTTACCTCGCATTCCGAACTGGGATTTTGATTATCCGGTTTGGTGAAGCTATCAAAATTATGTGTGCCTTCTATTAAATCAGCACAATAGTTCATGGCTTCTATATCCAGTTCGCGAAATTCAGTTGTAGTTGTATCTTTAAGCAATGGACGGGGACGACGGGCAATACAGTAACGATATCGGCGATAAATTGCATCGAACCGGGCGTGAAAATCAGGAGAAACCTTTTCCATATCCCACACTGCAATATCCTTTGGCAATACTCCTACCAGTGCATAGAGAAGTTCATCCTTGTCAATGGATTCAGAAAAATCAACGTGGGCTGTTTGGGCTTCAGCATGCACTCCGCTGTCGGTTCGGCCCTGACCAATAATATCGACAGCCGGCTCACCTGTTATGCGCTTCAAGGCCGACTCAATTGTTTCTTCGACTGTTACCGCATTCGGTTGCTTTTGCCAACCGCTGTAAGCTGTCCCTACATACTCAATAACTAATTTATAACGTGGCATTGGCTCTTATTCTCCATCCAAATACTAACTTTTCTTTCGCTCCCTGTCCCAATGCCGGAAGATGGATATGCTAAATCCTCCCATCAAGAGGAATGTTCCAAGCCAAACGATAGAAATGAACGGCTTTTCTTCTGCTACCAACAGCACCCACTCTTCCTCAACTTCTTCCTCCACTCCCCGGAAAGTAAGTTCTACTTCTCCGGTTGCGGGGTCAATACTACTGAACTGTACCGTACCATTATACTCGGGTATCTGTTTTGGGGGGGCATACGACCAGTTTTGGCCGTTCTCCACATAGATGGAATAAAGGGGATCAATAACCCTGCTGTTATCACTGCCCCGTTGGACTATATCAATATAGGCTCGTACAGCCACGACGGTACTATCCTGGAGCTGCTGGTCTTCAACCTGACGGTAATCCCGCAAGACAATATCAAAGGGACCTACAGAGGTACTGTCTCCTCGTTCTATTTTAATCTTCTGGACTGCCACACTATCCTGCATGCTTCCGGAAGCCGGTTCCGCATTATTATTTGCCTGCTGCTTGGCCTGTTCATTTTTTCTTTCCACAAAAGAACTTCCCGATACATACAAATAAATATCACTAAACAAACCAGTCCGTACATCCGGATCCACCGACCATTGTATCTCTTGTGCCGTAGACGAACTCAACATGGGATATACTTGCGGATGTAATGTAAACTGCTGCCCTTCCCCATCAGCTGGCTCAAATTTAATTTTATATTCTTGCTGACCCGGACGTTCCTGATTTTTTAAAGTATATCCTTCATAGGTCACCCGGTACTTATCATTAATGACTTTGGGTTCATTAAGCTCCAATTCCAAAAAGTCAACGGTTTGGGTTTTTCGGAATCCCTGTTCATCCGTTATTTCTCCATTTTTAATCGCAGCATTATATCTCTTTGTGGCATCATCCAAAAGATTGGCATTATAGGCTGAAGAAGCTAAAATACCCAGCAAAAGCACGCCAAAGCCTACATGTGAAAGGGTCCCGCCAATAAGCATTGGTTTCTTTCTGGCCAACCGAATCATAATGATAACGTTGCCTATTACTGCAAACCAGGCCGTCAGCAAAAAGAGCATATAATATAAGTTACGAACTTCTCCCATAAAGATACTGATCAAAGTAACCACGCAGGTCAGTGCTACCGGCAGCGTAAGGTCATGGGCAAGAGATTCCCCATCCTGTCGCTTCCAAAAGAGATACTGTCCAAATACCGTCATAACGGCCGCAACCATGGCCATCGGCATGGTCCAATCATTATAAAAACTGATCTCCGGGGGAGTAGGATTATCGACAAATAATCGACCGATTATAGGCGAGCTCGTTCCAAGAATAATGACCAAACCGATGAGAAATAGCATCATTGCGCCTGCAAAGGTCATAAATTCCCGGCTAAGCAACTTCGACTCCTTTTTCTGCTTGGGCAATTCCTTGTACCGGTAGAAAAAGAGTCCCAATCCTATAAGCGTCACCGCTGCCATGAAAACGACCAGCTGATTATACAGTCCTAAATCAACAAAGCTGTGGACCGAAGAATCGGACAATACGCCCGAGCGGGTTAAAAAGGTTTCATATACAATAGCTACATAGGCCAATATCGCAAAAACAATAGAAGCTTTTTGAGAAGTTGAGCTTCTCCGCTGGATAATCATGGTATGGATTCCCGCCGTACCAAGCAGCCAGGGAACAAATGAAGCATTCTCTACCGGATCCCATGCCCAGTAACCGCCAAAAGAAAGCGTTACATATGCCCAGTATCCGCCCAGAAAAATAGCTGTTAATAAGGCTACGTTCGCGCCGAGCGTCCACGGCAAAGCGGGACTAACCCACTCGTTGTACTTACGCTTCCATAGAGCCGCCATTGCAAAGCAGTAAGGTACGGTCATCATCGCAAAACCGACAAAAAGGATAGGAGGATGAATCATCATCCAGGGACTCTTTAACAAGTCATTAAGTCCCTTTCCATCTTGAGGCACGAAATCAGGATTAGACTGTAAAAAAGGTGCATTGGGCATGGCTTCTGCCAGCGTCCGGAACGGAGATGCTCCCAGCGTAAAATCTCCAAATGGAATACCGGCAATCATTGAGAAAAGGAATACCTGGGTCAATGTTAAAAAGAAAAGTACGGGACCCCTGTACGGTTCACGGGCCCATTTCATCAGTCCGAAACCAATGAGAATAGAGAACAGGATCCAAAGCATAAAGCTTCCCTCCTGTCCGCCCCAAAAAGCTGAAATAAGATATTTCAGCTGCAGGTCGCTGCTGGTATAATTATATACATAATAAAAATTAAACTGATGGGTGAGAATAATATAGAGAAGCAGGCCTGAGGCCACCAGCAGAAAAAGGCCCTGAATACCAAACAGCCAGTTAGAGATCTTCAGATACCGTTTCTCCTCTTTCTGGGAATACACAAAGTAGCCAATAGCGGCCAGAATAGAGCTCAAAAAAGCCGCATTGACAAAAAACTCACCGAAAAACTTAATCATAAAATTTTAACTGTTAGCAGGCATTGCCTTTTCAAATTCAGCCTCATCAGCGTTATTATACTTAGAGGGACACTTCATCAGCATTTCATCGGCATAAAAAACTTCACCCTGCATCTCACCGATTACCACTAACTGATCGGCCTCTTCGAAATTATTAGGCTTAGCTTTGGGATATACCACACGACGTACATTTCCATCCTCATCTTCCATATAGAATGAAAACTGTTTAGACTCCATTGAGAAGCCATAATCTTTGGAATCATCCCAGCTGCCAACTACATGGGCATTATTCATTTCTACAGCCTGTTCAAAATTAACGTAGGTACTGATGCTGTTTCCGAAGTTGTACATCAACAATGATGTAAAACCAACGATGGCAATAATGCCGAGAATTAACTTAGGTTTCATGGGATGAAGAGTTTTGGGATTGTTGAATTTCGTCTTCTAGTCTTCCTACTTTCTTATCAACCCGAATAATAAAGAAAAGAAGGATAAACCAAATAATCAGGCTTACGCCCAGAACAATAAAAATAAGATCGTACGAAGCCGCTGCCTGAATAAACATGCTGGCATCTTCAAAACCGGCGGTACCTTCCCAGCCCTCATACGACTCCGAAAGGGTATCAACGGCTGCAACTGTATCTTCTTGTGTTTGAATAGGTAAAAAAGTCATGCTCGTTGTTGTTCAAGTTGATACTTTACTTTCTTGTAGCGATACAAAATATCATACAGCCAAATAGAAAGGGCTACGAACCCTACAACTGCAGGATAAAAAACGTATCGCAGTTCCGGGGCCGTAATTTCACTAAAGGCCGGATTGCCCTCTGCTCCCGGATGCAGGCTGGGTAGCTGACGTGGTATAATATAAAGTAAAAAAGGTATAGTTGTAGCCGCAAAAACATTAAAAACCGCAGCTATCTTGGCGCGTTGTTCGGGGTTATCAAAAGCCGTTCGGAGCACAAAATAGGCCACATATATCATCATTGCCAGCGCAGACAGATTCATGCGCGGCTCGGCAAAAGTCCACCAGGAACCCCAGGTAAACCGTGCCCATAGTGAGCCGGTAATTAAGCCGCAGATACCGAATAATAGTCCCACCTGCGTCAAGGATTCGGCTTTAAAGTCTGTTGCAGGATCAGGACTGTTCAAATACTTAATACTGTAGATAAAGCCTCCAGCAAAACACACCGCCATGGTAAACCACATGGGCACATGAAGAAAGAGGTTACGGGCTGATTCCTGTAGAATATCAATTTCAGGAATAGGAATCAGAAAGCCAGCGGCAATAACAACCGTCAGCCAAACAGCAACAATATATTTCCAGGGTTTTAAGCTCATCAATTACTAAAATTTTGCCCACATACAGCAGAGTATTATTATAGCGAGGTAATATACGAAATCTGTTTTGGAAAACTTAGTCCTTTCACCTTCGAATTTTCTAAATTTTACCTACCTTTACACTCTATGTACAATTTTTCTTAAAGCAGGTTCTGTTATTATGACTGATCAATCGAAAGATAAAGTTATAACGCTGGGTATTAGCTGGAAAAATCATTTTCTGGGCTACGCACTTTCTGTATTTCTTATCCCCCTGTTTGGGATCGGACTACTGGGATTGTATTGGGTCT
>CAYXVW010000161.1:5948-6319 GCA_964468695.1 uncultured Balneolaceae bacterium
GTCTCGGATACCCAAATCAGTTCACAGGACAGTCAATATCAGCGTAATATTGATCTCGTGAACATAGACAAGGTTGAAGTCCAGCAAAACTGGCTTCAAGAAAAACTAAACGTAGGTGATCTCGAACTTCACACTTCCGCCACCTCCATGACGCTATATGGGATGGAAAATCCCTACAATCTCAAAGGACTGCTGGATCGGGCTATAGCCGAGCAAAAGAGACTCCAGGAACAGCAAAAACAAACAAAAGCACCCGAACCCGATTCAAAACCGGGAACCAAAGACCGTATGGACTACCTGACGGGACTATGGCAACAGGGGTTAGTATCCAACGAAGAGTTTGAAAAAGAACGCAAACACTTTGAGTAACA
>CAYXVW010000162.1:0-2355 GCA_964468695.1 uncultured Balneolaceae bacterium
AAGAAATATCTATTCCGAGCTGGATGGTTCTCGAAAGCGGATAGGCTCCGTAATCCTCACCCGGTGTTAAGCTGCTGTTTTGCTGCAGACTTACTTCCGGGTTAAAACCAATATAATCCGTAAACATCGCCAGGTTATTTACCGAGCTGTATATTCTGACTCTTTGAGCATAATCGCCAATTAAGTCAACCGGCAGAGTATAACCTAAGGTCAAACGCTTAATACGGACGTAGGAACCATCTTCAACCTGATAGGAAGACGGACGGTTGTTATTACCGTGCGTTCCCGTGAAACGATCCGCTCTCGGATGTTTACCATTCCCGGGATCTTGCGGCGATCGCCAGCGATTATTTAAGACCGCATAGGAATTAAAGTTTGCCTCACCGTTTTTCATGTGCCGGGCAGTCAGGTTCAGGATCTCACGACCTTCAACACCCTGAATGAAGAAACTCAGATCGAATCCCTGGTAGTTAAAGGTATTAGTAATTCCGTAAGTGAAATCCGGATGATAACTACCGGTAACCGTACGATCTTCGGGTGTTATCTGTCCGTCACCGTTTACATCCTTGAAACGGAAGTCGCCGGGACGTGCTCCTCCGGGACCGACTTGGGTATCATTCGGCGCATTATCGATCTCTTGCTGGGATTGATAAATGCCCTCAACTACATACCCATAATAGCTACCGATTTCGTCACCGATTCTTGTGATATGACGCTGGCCGGCTCCACCTGCACTGATAATGGGATCACCCTGCGGACCCAGTGCTTCAACTTCATTTTGGTTCGTAGAGAAGTTTAAGTCTGTCGACCACTGGAAGTCACCAACCGTATTACGGGAGGTAATCATAAATTCAAATCCTTTATTTGAAACCTCACCGATATTGGTCAGTGCCGTATTAAAGCCGGTAACGGCCGGTACGGTAACATCAAGCAACAGATCTTCTGTCTGGCTAGTATAGTAATCAAAGCTACCATAAATGCGATCATTCAACAGGGCAAAATCCAGCCCGATGTCGAATGAGTAGGTCGTTTCCCAACTCAATTCGTCATCACCGATCGTTTCTTGGCCAAGTCCACTGACCTCGGCATTATTTAGCACATAGTTGGACTCTTCAAGAAGCCCGATCGAGCCATAGTTGGGAATTGAGAAATTCCCGGTTACTCCGTAACTGGCTCGCAGCTTCAGCTCATTAAACAGATCCTGATCACTCATGAACGGCTCCTGAGCTATACGCCATCCAATTGAACCGGATGGGAATATACCGGTCTGATTATTGATACCGAATCGGGAAGATCGATCAGACCGTATTGTAGCTGTTACCAGGTATCGATCCTTATACGTATAATTTGCTCTCGCCAGCATAGAGACCAGTGACCATTCTTCCTTCTCCTGGTTACCGCTGGTGACAACGCCTCCGCTGAGAGTCTTCACCTGGTCATCAGGAAAGTTCTCGGCAAAAACATTGTTCCGTTCATTCTCCTGCTTTTCAGCCGTATATCCGGCTAAAGCACTAATGGAGTGATCTCCGAAATCCTTGGTATAGTTAAGGGTATTTTCGAAAGTCCATTTAAAGGCTTGAGCAGCAGAAGACTGAGCATAGGGATTGGGTTCCGTAGCTGTACGATACAGCAGATCGTTACCCAGGTAGAAATGGCGCTGGTAATCATCAATGTCAAATCCGACCATTGTTTCAAACTGTAAATTATCGGAAATAGCAAACTGACCGTTAACTTTACCGTACACCCGGTTATTTCTGATATCCTCTTGCGCAGCATTCATAATCGCAAGCGGATTACTGGCACTGGTTGTTCCGCCGCCGAGATAAGACTGGCCATTCAGCTGATTTGGTGTCCCGTCTGGATTACGAGGACTAATTACGGGTGAATGTACCATGGCAGAGTAAATAATGCCGGGCGGCTGAGCAAAATACGGGGCATTTGCCGGAACACGGTCATGATCGTTAAATGCACTGTTAACACGAGCCCCGATCGTCACACGATCTGAGACATCTGCCGTAATATTAGCGCGGAGACTATACCGTTGATAACCGGACTCTCCCACAATGCCATTCTGATCCATAAAACCACCGGACAGTGAGTATCGCACATCTTCAGAACCGCCACTTATTGACAGATCATAGTTTTGCATAGTAGCATCATCCATAACCAGATCCAACCAGTCGGTGTCCGTACCGTCCCAGTTCACATATTTCTGAGGGAGCAGATAATTTGTTCCCAAAGAATCACCTGTTACGGGGTCCAGGCGTCCTTCATTAGTCTCGGGATTATAGCTCACATTTGGATAGTCTTGATCCAAGGCATTATTCCGTGAATCCTGGGTATATTCAATAATCT
>CAYXVW010000162.1:2365-6263 GCA_964468695.1 uncultured Balneolaceae bacterium
CTGAAATTCACATTCAGTTGCCCCGCTCTACCTGACTTCGTGGTGATAAGTACTACTCCGTTTGATCCACGGGATCCATAAATAGCTGAGGCAGAAGCATCTTTCAGAACCTCTATGGATTGAATGTCCTGTGGATTTATACTTGCCAAGGGGTTTACACTGGGGTCCTGGAAAGCATCTCTTCGACTTTGCAAGCCTCCCTGTAGATCTTCATTTTTGGAAATGGGAACTCCGTCGATAACAAAAAGCGGTTCGTTACCTGCCGAAATGGAACCCGTACCCCGAATTCGAATTTGGGGAGTAGCACCGGGAGCACCCGTGGCAGATGTTACGTTTACACCCGCCATTTTACCCTGCAGCGCATTTTCGAAACTTGACTCCGGCACATTCTGAAGATCTTCGGCCGGTATAGAACTAATAGATCCACTGACCTCGGTTCGTTGTTGCGTACCATAGCCAACTACCACAACGTCATCGAGACCCTGTACCTGTGCCTCAAGTTCAACATTAAAAACCGTGCGGTCTCCAATGGGAACCTCTAATTGCTGATATCCAACAAAAGAAAACACCAGTGTTTCGGCATCATCGGGAACCGTGAGCTCAAACTCACCATTTTCATCTGTGGTTGTTCCAACATTGGTACCCTGTACAAACACATTAACACCGGGCATTGTATTACCATTTTCAGCATCGACAACCTGACCCGAAATATCTATCTGTACAGCCTCCTGCTCAACTCTTTCAAGGGAAGGACGACGTATTAGGACAATCTCCCTGGTTTTAGATACTGCTGCTTTATATTGGGTATTAGCCAATACCTCCTGCAGAACTGTTCCGGCCTTGACATTTTCAAAATCGACCGTCTTAGTGTTATTCAGAAATTCAAGCTCTGCATTATATGCAATACCTAAATTTGATTTTTCGGCAATCTCCTCCAGAATAAGCCGCAGCGGGCTTTCTTCCGCTTCAACGGAAATGAGCTGCTTTAATTCTGAAATGTTATCCGCATAAGTTTCTACGAGATAATACGAACTGGTGTTATATAACTGGTTCGTATTAGAAGTATAGTACTGCGCCTCCACTTCCATTGCCATACCAATAAAAAATATTGACACGCCAACTAATAGAGAGCAAAACTTCCTTGCTAAGTTTGTCGCTTTCCGTTTCATATGTTCCTCCGTTATTGGATTACCATGTTATTTTATTGTCCAAAGTGTGCCAACCAACTTTTTTCCTTAATAAAAAGTCACCACCTGTTGATCTATTTTATATTCCATATCCAGCGATGTTGTAATGACATCCATATTATGTTGTATTGTACGACTTTTGAGCTCAGCTGTGAGTCTCAAATCTTTTAACTCCTGGTTATCAAAACGAATTTCAATATCATATTTCCGTTCCAGCTCCTCTGCTACTTTTCCCATTGGAGCATCCTTGAATTTCAGGAAACCGTTTCTCCATCCCAGAAATAAATCAAAATCTTCAACTTTCTTTTTCTCTATCTGGCTATTAGAAATTAAAAGCTGTCCCATCTCACCGGCATTCAATATGGCATTGCCATTAACGCATTCGCTTTTCGATTTCAGAGAAACCTGTCCTTCCTTAACAACAACCTGTACTGAACTGTCCTCCGGATAGGATCGAATATCAAGAGAGGTCCCCAACACTTCAACGACTGCTTCCTCTGTATGAATAATAAAAGGACGGTCCGGGTTGTGAGAAACATCAAAAATGCCTCCCCTTCCAGAGTGACTTCTCTTTTTTCTGATTCAAAAACGTTGGGAAGAATAATTTTACTTTCTGCATTAAGGGTAACTTTCGTACCATCCGAAAGTGTGATATTCCCCCGTTGTCCTTTATCCATGGAAATTTCACGAAGAGTGGGCTCTGCCACTTCGGGCTGCTGATACAAGTGCTCATAAGCCAAAACGCCTAATAAAGAGGCAACTAAAATAATCACCGCAACCCGTAAAAATTGTGTGGAGTTAGATTTATTTGTTCTCGAGTAACCTTTATTAAAGTGAAAGTCGGATGAATGCACAGCTTCATACTCACCGCTTTCACGTAAAATGCGACTGCGAAGCTGATCCCAATCTTCCGTCGGATCAAAGTGACTCTGAAACTGCTCACTCCCCTTATCGGAAGCCTCCCAAATGCGTTTAAATTCTTTCATTAATCTCTGGTTCTTCGGGTCAGTCTGTAACCACTGCTCTACCTTCTTTTTTTCCCTGTTATTACTTTCCCCTGCCAAATACTTGGCAATTAAACTAGTATCCAATTTTGATCTGCTTTTTTGGTTATCGCAATAAAAAAATTAATTAATGTACTTAATAGACAGACGGGATTTGCCATACCCCCAAAAAAAATGAAGAATATTTAAAATTTATTGTGACTTATCTTATCCCGAATATCCTGAAGAGCCCTCCCCATGTGATTTTCAACCGTTTTCCTGGTTATTCCCATCACCTCGGCAATTTCCTTGTAGCTTAACCCGTGCCTTTTATGAAGCTCAAACACCATTCTTCTGCGGTCGGGCATTTCAGTAACCACTTTCCATATTTTTTCAATTAATTTACTTTTCTCACTGGAGAGTTGACTTTGTTCTTCTTTTTTATGGAATCCTTCCTCATAATACTGCTGGGTATAATCTCTCTTTGTTCTCCTTTTTTCAATTTTATTCAAAGCCTGATTCCGCACAGCCCTATATAAATAGACCGACAACGAGTAGTTTACCTCCCAATTTGCCCGGTTCCGCCAAATCTTAAGGAAGACTTCTTGCACACAATCTTTCGCCAACTCATCGGACCCCACAATCTTGACTGCAAAACCACATAGCCGGCTGTAATACTGGAAAAACAAATCTTCATATGCCCTTTCATCCCCTTTTTGGATGCGCCGAATTTGTTCCTCTATTTCCATACACTGACCACTTTCTACTTGGCTAGACTAACACAGAGTTTAAGCTATCCCAAAGCATTATTTTATATCCTTCCGTTGAATCCCTTACTGAAGTATTATATTAAAAATAATTAAGCTTTGTACCTAAAAAAGAAAAAGGCAGCCGGTATTTAATAACCAACTGCCTTTTTACAAGAGAAATGCAGGATTTTTAACGACGGGAACCTATCGCATCCGGGAAACCTTTATAATACCGAAAGGTTTCGTGTGGCTCCCCATCGATTACCTCTTCCTCGAATACTTCTTTTCGCAGCTCTTCCATAAACTCCTCTCCTTCATTACCCGGCAGATCTTCGAGATTCGGACCTCTGTAATCTTCCCAGGCAGAAGTAAACTGGCTGATGTATTTGGACTGAGACTGTACCTTTTGTTCAGCATAATCTGAAATATTCACATATGTATTCGTAGATTCTTCAGGTTCGCTGTAAAACAGGTAATCGGTTATTCGATGGGCCTCCATTCCCTGCTGGGTAATTTGTCCCTGGAACAGGAGTCGCCATTCGGCCGCTCTTGCCGCATCAGCTGCCAGATAGGAGGCTGCCCGGTGATCCGTTTTGTGCCACTGCTGGTAACCCCAACCGGGATTAAAAGCCATCAATGTGGTCGGCTTGAGCTTGCGAATCCAATAAACAAGGCGCTTGACCACTTCCTCGCGATCGGCGAACTCCACCATCCCGTCGGTATACCCGAGATTAATATAGTTCTCTTCGGGTATACCCAACTCGGCCAGGGCATCAACTTCTTCCTGGTAGCGAATTTTCGCAAGCCGTTCACGAGTCATATCAGGATCTTTGGTTCCCACGTTACCGGTAGTCAACAGCAACACATAGACGTCATTGCCGTTATCCTGGAGCATAGCCAGCGTCCCGTGAGATTGGGCATCATCATCGGGATGGGCCCCAACAAGCAGTATTGTTCGGTCCGTCCATTCTTCAACCGG
>CAYXVW010000163.1:0-6234 GCA_964468695.1 uncultured Balneolaceae bacterium
GGTGTTCATGGCCCCCGCCGTCTGGAAGTATTAGTGCTGGAAGATAAGTAAGCCCAGTTCGCTTTAATTTATCGCTCGGTCCAGATGGACATAACCCCCATCTATATGAATGAATTGACCTGTAGTATGGGATGAACGTTCGGAGAGTAGGAAGAGGATCGTATCTGCAATTTCAGCTGGCTCAGTCATTCGCTGCTTAAGGGGGATTTTTGATGTAATTGATGCTTTCTTTTGTTCCGGTTCATCAAATGTATCGAGCCATTTTTGATAACCCGGGGTGAATGATTCTGCAATAACGATGGCGTTCACCCGAATCTCATGTTCCCTGAGATCGAGAGCCCATTCGCGGGTTAAAGCTAGTACGCCTCCCTTTGCAGCTGCATAGCCGGAAGTCCCGCCCTGACCCGTCAGAGCCACTTTGGATGCAATGTTAATAATAGGCCCTCCCGATTTTTTGAGATGGGGAAGGGCCCGCTTAGTAACAGCAAAAAAATGAACCAAATTAAGCTTTAGGGAGCCCACAAATTCATCATAGGAACTATCAAGGCCCACTCCATCATTCACACCCAGGTTATTTACTAACCCTTCAATTTTCCCATACAGTTCGAGTGTCTTGTCGACGGATTTTTGAAAATCATAATTTTGAGTTAAGTCTGCCTGTATAAAGAAAGCCTCCTTGCCCTGATTTTTGAGATCCGCCTCCAATTCCTTACCGCGGGGATGTTTGTCGATAATGACCGGAATGGCCCCTTCCTCAGCGAGGTGGCGGACGGTAACTTCGCCGATGCTGCCGGACATTCCGCCCCCACCGGTAACAACTATTACTTTGTCAGTTAGCTTTAAATCCATGCTACTATAAATATTCGGGGATTAGGCTTTTACGATTGGATTGTTTAATTCTCCAATGCTGCTAATCCGGGTGCGGACCGTATCTCCGGGGGTTAAATAAATAGGAGGCTTGCGGCTGAAACCTACCCCCTGAGGCGTTCCGGAAGCAATGACATCCCCGGCTTCCAGGGTAAAGGAATGCGAAAGTCGGGATACCAGGTCCGCCACACCGAAAATCATATCCCGGGTATTGGCCTGCTGCAGAGTATCGCCATTTACACTACAACTGATTTCAAAGCTTTGAGGATCAGCCACTTCATCGGCCGTAAGAATAACCGGACCCATAGGGCAAAATGTATCCAGTGATTTACCACGAACCCATTGCTCATCACTAAACTGCAGGTCGCGGGCGGATATATCATTGATTACGGTGTATCCGAAAACATGGGAGAGGGCTTCTTCCGGAGCAATATTTTTGGCTTTTTTGCCAATGACAATCCCAAGTTCTACTTCGTAGTCTACTTCCTGTGTGAGATTAACCGGAATCTGGATTTCATCCGTGGGTCCAACAATCGAGCTGGAAAATTTTGTGAAGACAAGTGGAGTATCGGGCACTTCCATCTTAGATTCAGATGCATGGTCCAGGTAATTCAGTCCGATAGCAACAATCTTTGGTGGACGTGTGATGGGGGCTGCAAACTGTTTTTTGTCTACCGTTTTTCTGCTGCCTGAGTATTCCTGTAATTGCTCATTCAGTTGATCCAAAGTATCATCCTCGGTTTGGATGAGTTCCATCAAAGAACCGTTAAAACCTAATTTATTTAATGCTATAGCCTTATCGTCAGTAATGACAACAGCCTGTCCGTCTTTTAGTGTAGTTAATTTCACAGATCAAAAAGTTTTTGTATTAAAAAGGAGCTTCATAGTTAATTTTTTGTCAAGAAACATGCAAACATTTGTTTCCCTTTTGGTTGTTTGGTTTTATTTGGGTTAAATTTTAACAAAGTGTTGAACCGTATATTAATAACTTAATTTTGAGATGATAAAAAAAATAGATGCCCATCAGCATTTTTGGAAGTACGACAAAGAAAAGCACGCCTGGATCGATGATAGTATGTCGGTATTGCAACAGAATTTTATGCCACCCGATCTAAAGTCGTATCTGGATGAGGGAAATTTAGATGGATGTGTGGCGGTACAGGCCGATCAGTCAGAAGAAGAAACAGATTTTTTACTTAGTCTTGCGGAGGAATATCCCTACATAGCGGGAGTCGTTGGCTGGCTGGATATTGAGAGTTCCAATCTTAGTGAAGCACTTGAAAAATATAGCTCCTATGAAAAACTGAAAGGGTTGCGTCATATTGTTCAGGATGAGCCGGATGATTTTTTGCTTCAATCCGATTTCTGCAGGGGAATCAGTTTACTTAAAGAATATAATCTGACGTATGATATTTTAATTTTTGAACACCAGCTGCCGGCGGCCATTAAATTTGTTGAAAAATTTCCGGACCAGCCCTTTGTGCTGGATCATATTGCAAAGCCCAAGATAGCAGAAGGTAAAATTGAGAGCTGGAGAGAGGGGATTAAAGAGCTGGCTCAACATCCCAAAGTATATTGTAAACTTTCGGGCATGGTCACCGAAGCGGACTGGAATAGCTGGCAAAAAGAGGATTTTAAACCTTATTTGGATGTCATATTTGAGGCCTTTGGGGCGGATCGGCTTATGTTTGGGTCCGATTGGCCTGTATGTACTCTTGCGGCAGACTATAGCGATGTGTTCTCAATAGTTAATGAGTATATTACATCCTGTTCAGCCGAAAAACAGGAGATGATTCTGGGAGGGACTGCGCAACAGTTTTATAATCTTTAGAATAGTCCGTTTATGAAATAGACGCAAGCTATTATTGACTACTATGTTTTTTTATATAGTCCGTTGGCGTCATGCCTTTGATATCTTTAAATCTTCGATTAAAATTTGAGACGTTATTGAATCCCGATCGGTAACAGATCTCAGATATGTTGTAGCGTTTCTCAATTAATAGTTTACAGGCGAATCCAATACGAATTTCATTCAGGAATTGAGTAAATGTTTTTTTATTTGTCCGTTTGAAATATCGACTAAAGGAAGAAGGGTTCATATTTATATGAGAGGCAACTTCCTGCAGGCTGATATTCCGGGTGAAGTTTTCCATGATATATTCCAGCACTTTCATCATTCTTTTATCATCCCTTTTGGCAAAGGTTTGTATAAAACCCGGACTTGAGAGCAGCTCGTAATCCTGTTGTTCAGCTAGTAACCTTAGCACATCCAGTACCTTGATGTATCGTTCCAGACCCTGAAGGTGGAACATCGCATCTATCATGGCAATTACTTTATAGTTAGATGCGGCATCCTTGAATTTTATTCCCCTTTTGGCACGGTTAAAGAGTTGGAGAATCATTTCCATTTCGGGAAGAGAGGAAAGTACATCCGGAAAATTTTTATTGAAATGAAGGACTTGGGCACGAGCTTTAAGGTCCGAATCTTCCGAAAAGTAAACAGGATCATTGAGCCAGAGGTGCGGAAGATTTTCACCGATCATTACAATCTCTCCCTCTTCAAACTTTTCAATACTGTCTCCCACAAAACGCGTTCCTGTACTTTCCCGCACGACCACCAGTTCTATTTCGGGATGATAATGCCATATCTTGAGAAAGTTGTCATATAGATGTTCCCTGAGCATTACCGAACGATTTTCTACAACAGATCTGCTAATGGCTTGCGCTTTCATAACGGTCTTAGAAGTTTGATATCTTTTCAAAAAGATACTGTATATATAATTATTTATCATTTTTTCTATATAATGCAAAAAAAGTATTACTTTTTGCAAAAATAATAGTAGAATATGAGGGTATTACTTTTAATAATTATTAAAAGTAATTGTATGAAGGGATTTCAGTAAGAAAGTATGGCCTGTGTTCTTTTTGGAGGATTCAACAAAAAATTAATCTCTCCTATCACAATAAAAATTTATTATACGCTAAATATTTAAACTGAATAACTATGAAAGTTTTTAAACTCGTATGTTGCTTTTTCATTCTATTGTTTGGTTATGTCCTTGGGCAGGCACAGAATACTGATCTGCAACTCTGGTACGAACAGCCGGCTCAGGAGTGGGTAGAAGCACTACCCATAGGTAATGGCAGTTTGGGTGCTATGATATTTGGTAAACCTCATAAAGAACGCATCCAGTTAAACGAGGAAAGTGTATGGACCGGGCACCCCATCGACCGGGCTAATCCGGAGGCTCCGGCTTATATGGATTCGGTTCGGTCTCTTCTGTTTGCAGGAAAATATACCGAAGCAGAACAGCTGGCCCAGGAAAAAATAATGGGAACCCGGCTGGAGCAGGGAGAGCACACTTATCAGACACTTGGCAATCTATATCTGACGTTTCCGGATTCATCCCTCATTGATAACTATCGCAGGGACCTGAATCTCCATACTGCAGTAGCATCCGTCAGTTATGAAAAGGAGGAAGTAAGCTATAAAAGGGAGTTATTTTCCAGCAATCCGGATCAACTGATAGCCGTTAAGCTTTCTGCCGATCAGCCGGGTCAGCTTTCATTTGATTTACAACTCAATAGGCCAAGCCCCAATAAGGAGATCTCTGTTTCTGAGAAAGAAATTGTAATGAAAGAACATACCGGAAATGGTGATGGCGTTCGTTATACCGCCCGTCTTAAATTAAATACGGAGGGAGGATCGGTAAGCACAACCGATTCAATCGTACATATTTCTGATGCAGATGAAGTGACGTTATTCCTGGCTGCTGCTACCAATTATCGTGGCGAAAATCCTGATAAACTTACCGAGAAACGACTTCAAAATACAGCTCAATATACGTATGATGAACTTAAGAAACGCCATATTAAGGATTATCAGCAACTGTTTGATCGGGTAGCTTTAGATTTGACTGATGAACCCGGTACAGATATGCCTACCGATGAGCGGTTGGAAAAGGTAAAAGAAGGAGCAGTTGATCCTCATCTCACAGAACTCTATTTCCAATATGGTCGCTACCTGTTGATCAGCAGCTCACGTCCAGGTTCACTTCCTGCTAACCTCCAGGGTATTTGGGCCGAAGGAATGGCACCACCTTGGAATGCGGACTACCATATTAACGTCAACCTTCAAATGAATTACTGGCCGGCAGATCTGACTAATCTATCGGAAACCTACGAGCCCTTTTTTGATTTTGTGGAAAATTTACGGGAACGGGGACAGGAAACAGCCCGAAACACCTATAACAGCCGCGGGATGGTGGCCCACCATACGACCGATGTTTGGCATTTTACCGATCCCATCGGGCGAACCTATTGGGGACTTTGGCCCATGGGTGCCGCTTGGTTGTCGATGCATTTCTGGGATCATTATGAATTTACCCAGGACAAGACTTTTTTAGAAGAGCGGGCTTATCCTCAACTGAAAGAAGTGGCTACCTTTTTTGTGGATTACCTGGTCGAGGACCCTAAGACAGGGCACTTGGTAACAGGACCATCCATGTCACCTGAAAATCAATACATTGCCCCCAATGGAGAAGTGGCCAGTATTACTATGGGGCCTACTATGGATATGCAGATTCTGCATGAGCTTTTTGGAGCAACCATCAAATCGGCTAAGCTGCTGGGTACGGATGCCGCGTTCCGGGATACGTTACAGAATCTAAAAGATAATCTTGCGCCGGTACGGATAGGAGATAACGGAACCATTATGGAATGGAATCGGGATTTTGAAGAAGAAGATCCGGGGCATCGCCATATTTCCCATCTCTATTCTCTGCATCCGGGGGATGCCATTAATGAGAAAGATACCCCAAAATTATTTGATGCGGCCCGTAATACCATTGATCGAAGGCTGGAGCATGGCGGGGGCCATACCGGTTGGAGTCGCGCATGGATTATCAACTTTTTTGCTCGTCTCGGTGATGGCGATAAAGCCCATGAAAATGTTCTGGCACTATTTAGAAAGTCCACACTTTCCAATCTGTTCGATACCCATCCTCCCTTCCAGATTGATGGTAATTTCGGGGGGACGGCCGGTATTGCTGAGATGCTCTTGCAATCGCATGCTGGATATATAGAACTACTTCCGGCTCTTCCGGATGCATGGCCAGATGGGAGTGTAAAAGGACTTAAAGCACGGAGAAATATAGAACTTGATATTTATTGGAAAGACGGTATGTTGGAGAATATTAAAGTCTATGCGCAGGAAGCCGGTGACTATCAATTTAAGTACCAGGATAATGTGTTGAAGCTTTCTCTGGAGGAAGACGAAGTACGAACGATTACACCCAAAGCATTTCAATAAATGGATGATATTAAAATAACAGAAGTTGAAGTTAAGGATATACGCTTCCCAACCAG
>CAYXVW010000164.1:0-6204 GCA_964468695.1 uncultured Balneolaceae bacterium
CAAAATCATCGACAAAACTTTCAAATCCGTCATAAAAGTAATATTATCAACCACCTTGTGGAAACAGGTATAAAGTAGATTTTTGTATTTCATTGCAGTATTAATTGTGTAGTCTTTTTTAATCATGACTTATACCAAAAAAGATATTGTTCGACGTGTGGCAGAGCAGCTTGATGAACCTATGGTTCAGACAGAGCCGTGGGTTGAGGCTGTTCTGGTAGCCCTGCGGGAGACCATGATGGATGCCGATCCTACGTGTCGGATCGAATTGAGGGATTTTGGTGTTTTTGAAGTGAAGAAAACCAAGGCAAAACCCCGAGCACGGAATCCCCGAACGAACGAAGAAATTTATGTTCCAGCGCATCGCAAAACGCATTTTAAACCAAGTAAACTTTTAAAACAATTTCTGAAACAGCCTCTTGAAGAAGAGGAGTTAGAAGAAATGGAAGGCTGATTGTGGCTAAATATGGCAGACTTATAGGAATTGATGTCGGTACCAAATGGATTGGACTGGCACGTACGGATTTGCTTAAAACCGTAGCAAATCCCATAGGGACCTATCACGATTCTGAAGTAATGGAAGCGCTCAAAAAACTTGTTGAAAATGAACAGGTGGAAAAATTTGTGGTAGGATGGCCGCTTACCCCCGAAGGCGACGAAGGAAAAGCCATTAAGATGGTTCGTAGCTTTCTGAGTCGGCTCGAAGAGCATTTCCCGGATATGGAAGTTGCCAAAATGGACGAACGCTATACCTCGAAGGAAGCTGTACGGGCTATGGTAGAAGCGGGAGTTCCTAAAATGAAGCGCAGGGAGTCGGATCGTATTAACAAAGCTGCCGCTGCTATTATTCTGCAGAAATACATAGAATTCATGAAATCAGAGAATGTCCGTGTTACCGATCGTTACGTATGATGATGAAGTGCTTCGCCAAAAGGCAGAGCCCGTCACAGAAAATTCCGAAGAAATTCAGCAACTCATCGATGATATGTTTGATTCGATGTATAACTCTGACGGGGTCGGGTTGGCCGCTCCCCAAGTTGGGAAGCTTAAACGGCTTTTTGTTGTGGATGCCGATCCGATGGCTGAAAAGGAGGATGAACCCGAGTATGGCCCTATCACCATGATCAATCCTGAAATCACTTCGGAAAGTGACGAGGAAGTTGATATGGATGAGGGATGCCTCAGTATTCCGGGAGTGAATGCAACGGTTAGTCGTCCTGAAAAGATAACGGTAAGCTATCTTGATCGTGATTTTAATCGAAAAGAACTGAAAATAGGGGGATGGCTTTCACGTATTGTACAGCACGAAACCGATCATTTGGATGGAATACTGTTTCTGGATCACCTTTCTTTTTTTAAACGGAAATTACTCAGTTCCAAACTGAAGGAAATTGCCTCGGGAGAAAAGGAGATTGATTATCCAACTGTACCAAAGGATTAATAACTAGCGGAGGATTCCTTTATGCGTATCGTTTTCATGGGTTCACCTGATTTTGCTATTCCAAGTCTCGAAAAACTAAATCAGACGGAACACGAAATCGTATCGGTAGTCAGCAATGTGGACAAACGCAGAGGGCGGCGTGCTAAGCCATCACCTACTCCGGTAAAGGCGAAGGCATTGGAACTTGGATTACCGGTTATTGGAGTAGAAGAACTGGACGATCCGGATTTTTACGAGAAGCTAAAAGCTCTGGAAGCGGATCTGTATGTGGTAGTTGCCTTCCGTATACTGCCTCCCGAGATATTAGAGTTGCCCTCCAAAGGATCTATAAATCTGCACGCCTCGCTGTTACCGAAATATAGGGGAGCAGCCCCTATACACTGGGCGGTCATAAATGGCGAAGAGAAAACGGGTTGTACGGTTTTTTTCCTGAATGAAAAGGTTGATACGGGAAAAATTATTAAACAGAAGGCTACTGATATCGGTAGCAACGAAACTACAGGTGATGTCTACAACCGATTAAAAGAGATGGGAAGCAGCCTGTTGATTCAGGCAGTGGAAGAAATTGACCATGAAAGTTATGAATTGACCGAACAGGATGATGAGAAAGCAACTCCCGCTCCTAAATTATTTACTGAAGACTGTAAGATTGATTTCGATCGCCCGGCTAAAAAGGTACATGATAATATAAGGGGACTAAGTCCCTTTCCTACGGCATGGGCGACCCTCGACGGACTGAAATTCAATATGTATCGTTCGGAATTAGGTCCGGAGGATTCACTCAGAACCGGAGAGTTAAAGGTTGAAGACGGCCAGCTTATGGTGGGTTGTGCATCCGGTACGGTTATTTTAAAGGAAGTACAACTGGAAGGGAAGCGACGAATGAGCGGAAGTGACTTTATCAACGGTTATCATGGAGCTGGTATTTTAAAGTAAAATTTCTCTATGGAAAATTGATGCGATAATAATATTATACCTGTCAGGAAATTTCAGTTAATCAACAGATAAAAGTTAATTTTTTATGGAACAGTTACCTTTGCTCAAAGCTGCTGAGAAAGGAGATTTAAAAGAAGTAGAAAAACTGCTTAAAGCAGGAGCAGATATCAACGAAACTATT
Organism: uncultured Balneolaceae bacterium; assembly: GCA_964468695.1. Lineage (GTDB taxonomy): Bacteria > Bacteroidota > Rhodothermia > Balneolales > Balneolaceae > Fodinibius. The sequence continues at coordinate 2,559 of CAYXVW010000164.1, forward strand.
AAAAATGGAACTTCGGCTCTTATTACGGCAGCCCAGCATGATCAGGAAGAAGTCATGAGATACCTGCTTGAAGAAGGAGCTGACCCTAATTTAAAAACCGTTATGGGGGGGACTGCACTGAATAGGGCAGCGGAGAATGGAAATATAGGGATGATCCAATTATTAATTGAGCATGGAGCTGAAATTGGTAATCTGGCACTGATTGCGGCGGCCCGTGAGGGACAATTGGAGGCCGTACGCTACTTGCATGAACAGGGGGCTAATCTTAATGCAACACAACGTTGGGAGCAGACAGCCCTTATGCTTGCCGCACGAGACGGGCATCTGGAAGTAGTAAATTATTTGCTTGATAAAGGAGCTTCAGTGAAGCATAAAGACAAAAATGGAAATGGTGCGCTTGCCATGGCACTTGATAATGATAATATGGAAATCGCCCGACGGTTACGAAAAGCGGGTGCTACGGCAGAGAATAAAGAGGAAGCTGAAGAAGAACCAGAAGAGGACGAAGATTTTATGCAGGATTTTCCTCTTGAAGAAATTCCTCCGGAGGATCTTGATCTGGATGAAGAAGAGGATTAAAAATATCATTCAATAATTTACAAAGTAGGGATTTACTGTTATTTTTAGGCGGCTTGATTATCGCCTGTACTGTTATATAACAATCCATGCTATAAACAAGTTTTTTACACTTAAACCGAGCTAAACTAAAAAGAATAAGTTTTATGGCTAAAATAAATGTAGGAATTAACGGATTCGGACGAATCGGCCGATTGGTTACACGATCCATATTGGCATACCACAAAGATGAAATTAATATTGTAGGTATCAACGATCTAACGGATGCGGAAACATTAGCATATCTATTTAAGCGTGATTCTGTACACGGCACATTTGAAGGTGAAGTTAATGTAAGTGAAAAGAGTATTACCATCGACGGAATGGAGATCGGTATTACAGCGGAGCGCGATCCGTCTAATCTAAAATGGGACGAACGCGGAGCGGACGTTGTAGTTGAATCTACCGGTTTATTCCGAACATATGATGCTGCTGCAAAACATCTTGAGGCCGGTGCTGAAAAAGTAATTATTTCTGCTCCTGCAAAAGGAGATAAAGAAGTGAAAACGGTAGTTTTAGGGGTCAATGATGAAATTATTGATGACGATACCCAAATCTATTCCAATGCCAGCTGTACTACTAATTGTTTGGCTCCAATGGTCAAAGTCCTTGATGACTCCTTTGGTCTGGAGAAAGGATTCATGACGACTACTCATGCGTATACCGGTAGTCAAAATATTCTGGACGGTCCGCATGGAGACCTGAGAAGAGGCCGTACAGCCGCTCATAATTTGGTCCCAACAACAACGGGAGCTGCACAAACCGTAGAACTCGTGTTGCCGGAACTTGAAGGAAAGCTGGACGGAAGCGCTATTCGCGTTCCCGTACCCGATGGTTCACTTACGGACTTAACGGCAATCGTCGAGCAGGACGTTACGGTTGAACAGGTTCACGAGGCGTTTAAGAATGCTGCTGAAGGATCAATGAAAGGGGTATTAGCTTACTCTGAGGAAGAACTTGTATCTACGGATATACTGAGTGATCCACACTCTTGCATTTATGATTCCGGATTTACCAAGGCGAATGGTAAGTTAGTTAAGATTTTAGCGTGGTACGATAACGAAGCAGGTTATTCTGCACGTACCGCTGATCTGATTACCAGAATCGTTTAAGGTAGTTATTCAGTGCTTCTATTTTGAGGCGGTGCATGATTTTCATGCACCGCCTTTTTTATTGGCCCCATTTTGGTCTTATTCTTCTGGTCATACTATCAAATACTCTAGTCGCTGAATTGAATCGGATATAGACAGAATAGAGTATCCTTATTCGACCTGTTTTTTATTACCCTCTGGCAGTCGTCTGCTTGGGACTTGGGCAAAATTGAGGATAGCGACTAATACCACTCCACCTACTGTATTTCCAATGGTGACGGCTGATATTACATGTCCATATTCCAGCCATGATACTGCTCCTTCAAAAACTACATAGGCCATTTCGCAGGAGGCAATAATACAGTGGAACAGATCCGCTGAAGGGATCATAAACATCAATACGTAAACGATTATAAAACGGGCTGTCATATCGCGCGCGGCATGCACCAGCCAGACCATTGAACCTACGAGCCATCCGGCTATAACTGCTTTCCAAAACAGATCCCACCATGGCAATTCGGCAGCATGTTCTCCAAACTGGAGGGCTGCCATGGCAGAATCAGTATTGAAAATTCCGGTATTGGATAACAGAAAAGCCAGAAGGGCCGCTCCCAGAATGTTAGCAAAAAAGACAACGCCCCATATTCTTAGCAATACCGGTAATTTAGTCAGTTTTGTTAATACAAGGGTAACCGGTGTGAGGGTATTTTCGGTAAAAAGCTGATAGCGCCCCAATACAATGAGCAGGAAACCCAGCGGGTATAACAGGTTCCCCAGTAGCCCGGAGCCATCCCAGGGGACCGCTCCCATAAATGTTGAACGCGCAAGAAAAGTGAGCCCCATAGAAAGTCCTGCGGCCAGACCGCTTAAAAATAATAGTCGATCTGATCGGCTAAATTCTTCTTCAGCTGTAGCAACAATGCGATGGAAAATCTCATCAGTCGAAAACATGTCCCGAATGGCACGTCCGCCGGTAGGGGCACCGCTTTGGGAGGTATCTACTTGATCTTCAGGTTGGTTTGTTGACATATATTTTGTGTTTAAAATAGAATTGTCAATGCGCCTTGGTCGGTGTGTTGGTTTCTCTGGTATACGAAAGCTTATTTGGCCTTCACAATGTTGGGTTAAACTCCTTCCCCGTCGGCTATGTTCCTTATGAAATAGCTGAAGATTTGAAGGAGTATTATTAAAAGAGAGGTGTACAATAATAATGCTAAACTTTGGGTATCTTTACATAAGTAAGTATTTTCCTATGAAATAACTTCGGGACGTAGCGCAGTCCGGTAGCGCACCACGTTCGGGACGTGGGGGTCGCTGGTTCAAATCCAGTCGTCCCGACTATTAGTTTGTTTTAAGTTTAGCCTTAACTTTTAATGCGAGGAAAGTATCGTCATGATTGATTGGCAAGAAGTTCATAAAAAGACTGTAAACGGCAGCCCCAAACCGCCTAAAAGAGTAGAAAAGAGCGAGGCTGAATGGAAAGAGGAATTAACCGAAGAGCAATTTCAGGTTACGCGCAAGAAAGGTACAGAAAAACCTTATTCCGGGGAATATTGCGAAGCTCATCAACCGGGACTTTATGCTTGTGTTTGCTGTGGTACCGAGCTTTTTGATTCCACAGAAAAATTTGAATCGGGTTCGGGCTGGCCCAGCTTTACGGAACCCGTACAAGATAATGTGATTCGTTATGAGGAAGACCAAAGCCTGGGTATGAACCGCATTGAAGTATTGTGTAATGTATGTGATGCACACCTGGGACACGTTTTTCCCGATGGACCCGAACCCACCGGACTTCGGTACTGTATTAACTCTGCCTCACTGGAGTTGGTAGAAAAAGCGTAAGAAGATATTGGTAGTTCAATATTTATGCCGGGAAGTTTATAACCCTGTTTCCTTTCTTCCATCCCACGGGTACACTACATTTTAAGGAGTTCTTTTTT
>CAYXVW010000165.1:0-6184 GCA_964468695.1 uncultured Balneolaceae bacterium
AAGCTTTTATAACCGGATTGATTGCTGAATGCTATCGAAATTTTATGGCATACGGGCATTCCTTGGCTGAAACGTTCTTTTCTTTTGTCTGCACAAAAGATAATAACCAAAAGAAAAAGCACCCCTGATTTCATTTTTTGACCCTGCTAACAAAAGGATTGATGCCCCTTCGGTTATCCGGAAATTTTGGTATTTGGTCAATAAGTCCGCCTTCTTTCATCTCTTGGTAGCCCTTGAAAATAGCGCTAAAATTTGTTCCGCATCCTATGGGGATCAGAATATAATCTACATCAGCTCCTCCCTGTTCAAAAAGTTCATAGGAGAAAGATTTTTGGCCTTCCTCACGAAAAACGAAATCCCCGGCCAGATAGTAATTCCCTGACTTCGCAAATTGCCGGCAGAGCTGTTCACAGGTGCTGAACGAGCCTTTGATGCGAATTATGTTTGCATCAAAGATGGTAGCCTGAGCAAGCTTGGCTTCCGTTGTTTTTTCAGGTACGAACACAAAGCAGGGGATATTAAAGTAACAGGCATAGGCTGCCACCGAAGCCGCCATGTTGCCGGTCGAGGCAAGACAGATGGCATCGGCATTTAGTTCCAACGCTTTTTGAACTTCAATATAACTGCCGCGGTCCTTAAAACAGCCGGTAGGATGCTGAAACTCCAGTTTTGCACTTAAATCTGCATTGTAAGTATCCGAGAGTCTATCAAGCTTTTTTAGGGCTGTCGGATGTGTTTTTAGCGGATCGGGAACAAGCTGTTGTAGCGGATATTTCAGATCCCCGGAAGGACTATCGTACACCACCCTCAGTACGCTATCGCATTCTGAGCAATAGGTAGTCGTTTTCTCTTCAGAATTTAAATGGCCGTTCGCGACACACTTTAGCTGATAGTCGGTGGTAGCTTTAGGCATAGCTGAATTAATACGTTCTTTTATATTGGCTGATATTTCTTTCTTATAACAATAAAAGATAGTTCATTCAGCAGATGAATGATACTATTTTTTGAGAGGGAGTAGTGAAATTTCATCGAAATCCATATCCAGTTCGTCGAGAACCGGTTCTGCTACTTCGGATATTTCTTCAGGGGTTAACTCATCGAGTCCCTGAATTTCAATAAAGAGCGTATTTTGATGCCCCACCACATTATAACGGGCCTTTTCAGCATTAAAACATTTTCGCAGAGTATCTACGAGCAGTTCTATATCCTGCTCGTATGCTTCGTAATCGGTATCATTTAGGTCAGACATAAATTATCTATTGCGGATTGCTTATTACATCATCATTTTAAGTCTGAACATAGAAATGACGTGCCTAATACGCAATAAGATCCGGGTAATATATTTATGAACAATGCTATCCAGCACCTCGCGCATATTTCAGCTAAAGAAAAAAGAATGATCATTGGCCTTATGTCGGGAACTTCGATGGATGGGCTGGATCTTGCCCTTTGTAAAATAAGCGGAAACGGCACGCAAACGGAAATAATGCTGAAGGAATTTACCACTTTATCATATCCGGATGACATCCAACAGATGATGGAAGAAGTAGTTTCGGTGCCAAAATGCAGCCTGGAAGAGCTGTGTATTTTCAATACGTATTTAGGAGAGGTCACCGCCGACCTGATTCTGGAAGCTTTGGATAAATGGAAGTTAGAACCTTCATCTATTGATTGTATTGCCAGTCACGGGCAGACGATTTATCATGCTCCGAAATCCAGGCACAAGCGAAGTGAATTGCCAAATGCAACCCTGCAGATGGGAGATGGAGATCATATTGCCCGACAGACAAGAATTATTACGATCAGCGATTTTCGACAAAAACATACTGCTGCAGGAGGGGAAGGAGCCCCGATGGCTTCCTTAATTGATCGAATGTTATTTGATGATCCGGATAAAAATCGGTTGCTGCTAAATATCGGGGGTATTGCGAATTTTAGTTACCTGCCAGCTGCTGGATCTTCGCGGTCATTTACCACTGCGGATACCGGTCCCGGCAATACATTGCTGGATGCAGTTTCGCAACGAATGCTTGATCAGCTATTTGACAAAGGAGGGGCAACGGCGCGTAAGGGGGAGGTGAACCAAGGTCTGCTTGAAGCCTTGAAAGACGATCCTTATTTCGAATTAGATCCACCCAAGACAACGGGACTAGAATATTTTAATTGGTCCTATGTAAAGCGTGCACGAAAGCATTCCAATGAAGAAGATTTATCTGCTCCCGACTTATTGGCTACCCTAACACAATTCACCGTCCAGACTATCACAGATGCCGTTAAAAAGGTTCATCCGGAATCAGAAGCTTTAGAAGTAATGGTGAGTGGAGGAGGAGTGCATAATACCTTCCTCATGGAAGGTCTCCAGAATGAGTTAGGCCATACTACTTTTAAATCATTTGAAGAACATTTTTTTAATGCCGATGCCAAGGAAGCCGTCTGTTTTGCGGTATTGGCTAATGAGCTGCTGGCTGGTGAAGGGTTTCCAATATCAGCCATAGATCACACAAAAAGAAAAGGTAAAATCAATTTTGGTAAAATATCACTTCCCGGTTAAAGGAGCATTAAAACAGGTGAAGTTGTCCAGCTTCGGGCCGCCTGAAATGAGCCGTTGAAAGGGGACGGATACCTTTGTTTAACCCTAGTTTTTGGGTGTTAATTTTAAACATTTCTTCAATTTGTTCGGAAAAAGCCCCCTTCCCCCGGAACCTGTCTCCAAATTCACTCTTATTGAGCTCACCATCGCGCATATCCCTAATTCGATTGAGTACTTTATCTTTTCTATCGGGGAAGTGATGTTCCAACCACTCCTTAAACAGATCCTTAACTCCATAGGGGAGGCGAACAATCGTAAAACCTGCTTGTGTGGCCCCGGCGTCCTTTGCTGCCTCTAGTATCTTGGGGCATTCATGATCTGTAAGTCCCGGAATAATAGGAGCCACGTTTACACCTACCGATATTCCGGCGGCAGACAGTTTCTCGATCGCCTGCAAGCGCCGGTAGGGTTGGGAGGTTCTGGGCTCCATAACGCGGGCCAAGTCCCGATCTAGGGTCGTTATGGAAAGGGTAACATGGGCTGCATTGTATTCCGCCAGTGTACTCAGGAAGTTAATATCGCGCGTTACCAAGTAGTTTTTTGTGATAATACTGACCGGATTCCTGGCTTCAGCAAAAACTTCCAGACAACTCCTGGTGATTTCTAATTCGCGTTCAATCGGCTGGAAAGGGTCAGTAACGCCGCTCATGATAATTGGTTCCGGTTTCCAGCTCTTGGAAGCAAATTTCTTCCGCAACTTTTTAGCGGCATCGTATTTCACCATAATGCGGGATTCAAAATCGAGTCCCGCAGAAAAGCCCAGGTATTCATGAGTTGGACGTGCATAGCAATAAATACAGCCATGTTCACATCCCCGATAGGGATTCAGTCCATAGGTAAAGGGAATATCCGGACTGTCATTTTTAGAGAGGATCTCTTTTGTATCGTCTCGAATAAGTTTAGTTTCTTGTGATGGCTTTTTTCCCGTTTCCTCATCTGAATCGTAGTCGAGATACTTATCCTCAAATCTATTGGCCGGGTTGTCGGAAGCTCCCCGACCGCGAATGGGATTTTTATTTTTCTCCTCCATGATAATATCAGTGCTTTTATCCTTGTTTGGTTACCTAATTAATATAACAAGGATACTGACAGCATAGTGTCATCCGGACTGATACTATTAACCAAAAATTACTTAGGCTGTAGTGATTTAAAGCCGGTCCAATAAAAAAGCCCCGGACTACAAATCCGGGGCCAACCCTCTCTCTCAATTCTAACTCAATGATTTATTAATATTTACTCACAAGAAACATCCTGGAAGTTTTCGTCCCAGCAAACGGTTTCTCCATTGGAAGTAATAGAACCTGTATTAGTATCGGTATTCCAAGTTACCAAATGGTTTTCGCCATCAGCGAAGTTTAAGTCCATGCTGAAATCGGCGCCATTTTGTTCGAAGTCAATGGTGGCGGTTTCATTAGAACTTTCATCATCGATAGCCTCACCATACATGGTCAGATTAATTTCTTTTTCGGTATCGCTAGTGAAATTCCAGGTAGAGGTAATGAAAGGGACTTCCTGCTGAAGGTCGGAATCCATAGCATTAAAAGTCCAGTCTCCCGTTGATTCATCATTGGAGACGGTTCCTTCAAAAATCTTATAATTATCAACGCTATCACCTTGACCGTCATCGTAACTCCAATACGTTGCCCATTTAACAGAGTTTCCGACTTCTTCGGCAGTTGTGCGGTAGCTTGCGCTCATACCTTCATAGTTATACGTATAGGACCATTCCCAAACTCCATTGTTAAAATCAGCCTCTTCTTGATTCGCTTGCGAAAAGAGTGTTCCATAACTCTGTCCGAAACTAAAGAATATAGTATTCCAAAGGACTGTCATTCTGGCTTGATTATAGTTGTTTGTCTCGCTCAGTTCATCTGTAGCTGTTTTTTGGGGATTATTTTCCTGGAAAAAAGAAACATCTGGTTGACCCTTTTCTATATTAGGCATTTGTGGTGGATCTTCATTCACATCCGGGCCGGTACTGTCGCCTCCACATCCCGTTAATCCAACAAACAGGACGGCAATTAATAATGCATAACTTATTTTTTTCATAACATCTCCTCAATTTTAGGATTTATTTAAAAGGTTGTTCTATTAGGTAATACGTACTCTCCAGATAAAACAGCTCAAAAAATATTTATCTATTAGTAAGTACCTTTTAAGAGGAGATCCTTACAAACTTTTTTATGCGCGATAGACGGTTTTGATGTTTACGAATTCTCTGATGCCCAAATGAGAGAGCTCTCTGCCATATCCGGATTGTTTGATACCTCCAAAGGGCAGACGGGGATCAGACTTTACGAATGCATTGACAAAACAACAACCCGCCTCCAGTTTTTCCGCAGCTATTCGTTCAGCGCGATCTGCATCCCGGGAAAAAACGGCGGCCCCAAGTCCAAAGTCGGAATCGTTGGCCACCCGAATGGCTTCCTGTTCATTTTTTACTTTGATGACGGAAGCTACCGGACCAAAAAGTTCTTCCTCATAGGCCGGCATGCCCTCTGTTACTTCTGTCAGTATCGTTGGTGGATAATAGGAGCCTTCGCGATCGGGTATTTGTCCCCCCAGCACACAGTTTGCCCCGGCTTCTATGCTTCTTTGAACCTGATCATGGAGTTCATCCCTGAGGTCTTCGCGGGCCATAGGACCGACATCCGTATCTTCTTCAAATGGATCGCCGATGCGCTTTTCTTTCATCAATTCTGTGATGTTCTCTAAAAAGAGATCGTAATTATCTTCAACGACAATAAACCGCTTGGCTGCAATACAACTTTGTCCACTATTGATTAGCCGGGAAGTAACGCAGGTTTCAGCAGTTTTTTCGATATCGGCATCGGCCAAAACCAGGTAGGGATCACTGCCGCCTAGTTCCAATACCGTTTTTTTGATTTTGTTTCCGGCAGTGGATGCTACCGACCTGCCGGCTTTGGTACTTCCAGTAAGTGTGACAGCTGCAATGTGTTCATTTTGGATGAGCGATTTTACTTGGTCCCGATCCGCAAGAATCGTCCGGAAAAGGGATTCCGGAATGCCCGCATCATGCAGAAGATCTTCAATGGCAAGGGCGCAGCCGCTAACATTAGAGGCGTGTTTTAAAATAGCTGCATTGCCGGCCATAAGTGCTGGGGCGGCGAAGCGAAACAGCTGCCAAAACGGAAAATTCCAGGGCATAATCGCCAAAACCGTACCCAATGGATTGTAGGTGATATAGCTTTTATCGGCATCAGATTCGATGAGTTCATTTTCGAGAAATGTTTCAGCATGATCAGCATAATAGTTACATACCCAGGCACACTTTTCACTTTCGGATACTCCTTGGGGTAGTGGCTTACCCATTTCATACGCCATGAGCTCGGCATACTCTTCTTTATTCGATTTCAAAAGATCCGCGGCTTTTCGCAGATGGGCTGCGCGCTCATCAAAACTACGCTTGCGCCACTTTCTTTGCGCCTCATTGGCCCGTTGTGCAATAGTTGCAATTTCCGGACTATTCATACTAGCGTAAGAGGCAATAATTTCGCCTGTGGCGGGATTTACAGATTTCATAATATATCTCTTTTCTCTGAATTTACTTGAGGTATCATAACCTAAAAAGGG
>CAYXVW010000166.1:0-6178 GCA_964468695.1 uncultured Balneolaceae bacterium
TATTTACGAAGGAGAAAATCCTATTACGGAGCAAGTAATTACAGAAAATTATCCTAAGTTGTACAATGGGGTTTTTGAAAGGGATATAGAAGCAATAGAACCTTTTCTAACCCATAGCAATGATACGCTTCGTTCCCAGGCCTGGCGGGCATTCGCGTCCACTCCCGTAGATTCCCTGGATCCCTATCTGGAGTTGGCTGTCCAGCAAAATTCAAAAGTAGCCTGGTTTGCACTAAGTAAGCATGAAGTAGCTTCCGATCAGTTGAGAGAATTAGAAGAACTTTGGACACAGCAACCGGAGTTAAAGTCCGGAATCGCCCGGCTTTTGGGACAGCAGGGCGATGAAGAAAGCCTTTATTTTTTATTGGATGCTATTGATACGGATATCGCAGGAGAATACCATTATGCACTGGGATTGAGCCGACTGTTACTGCGCTTTGAGCTTACTGAGAGCCAACAGATACAGCTCCTGCAAAATGCGTTTGATACTAATAATAACAAAGTACGGCGGGCCTATTTATATGGGTGGTATCGGGGCGCTGAAACTCCTCTCCAGCCCGTTGCGCGAGATACACTGAAGGGAAGATGGCAGGCGCAGGGAATGGGTATTGATCGTACGTTGGATCAATACGTCAATAAATTGCTCCCGGAAGAAACGACCTACCTGCTGACTAATTTTTACAATGGAGAACAGGATCTCGAAAATGAAGTCTCTCTGGCTCTTGAGCTTGCGGCGTCACTTGAGAAACTTGAGATGACCAGTCGCAACTCTCTGGCTGCAAGAATATTACTCATGCATCCCAATGCACATGTTAAGAGCCGTGTACTTCACAGTATTGAAGATAAACTTGAAAAAAGTGATGACCTGTACCGGTATATTAGTGGTACCATGCTGGATGAATCCGGACTCTCAAAGAGTGTTTGGCTAGACGGAGTAAGAGTTATTGGGCGTATTGATACGAGCTTTGCGAATGAACATCAGGAAGGAGTGGAGCAGTCTGTTGAAGAGAATCCCTATCTTTTGCCCAAGGCTATGGATCTTTGGCGAATTACCGAGCCCGCCGAAGAGTATCTTGATCGTCTGTCTGGGTTTGTAAGTCAACAAGATACCCTTGCTACGATGTATGCTCTTGAAGATCTGAATACTTTTTGGGAGAATGTGGAAGAGCCCTCGGAGGAGATAATCCAACAAGTCCGTGATATTACCTTTAACGCATTAGGCTATAATGACCGGGGAATAGTTTATATGGCACGTCCTCTTCTTGAAAGGGAAAAACTGTTTCAGGAGAGCGATTTCCAGAGAATTAACAGTGTAACTGATGCCTTTACTTTGCCTGAGGATGTGGAGGCCCTTCAACAGTTGGGAATCTTGTATAAAGAGCGTTTTGAAGAACAGGGGCGACCGGTAATCGATTCACTTGTGGCTTTAAATTATGCCCCACTAAATCGATCTTTTGCAGAGGCAGGATGGGATGTAGAGGTTCCTGAAGAGGTAACTCCTGAATTCCGGAGACCGAAGTGGGACAGGCTTTGGGAACTGGGTACAAATCCGAAGATACGATTTCAAACGGTTAAGGGAACTTTCGATCTTGAATTGTATCCATTGAAAGCTCCGGCTACCGTATCTGCAATAGACAGTCTTAGTCGTGCCGGAGCATATGAGGGGATTCCTTTTCATCGGGTGGTACCCAATTTTGTGATTCAGGGAGGAGATATCGAACGACAGGATGGGTTTGGAGGACCTGATTTTGTGCTTCCCACAGAGGCGTCGGAGCTGGAGTTTGAGCGGGGTGCCGCAGGTATTGCAAGTGCGGGGAAGGATACCGAAGGAAGTCAGTATTTTATGATGCATTTTTGGAAACCCCATCTTAATGGTAACTATACTCTTTTTGGTAAAGTAATAGAAGGTATGGATGTGGTTGAACGCATTGAAGTGGGAGATCAGGTACGGTCCATTTCTTGGTATTGATTTCAAAGTTTGATAAGATGGCATAAAATTAAGGTTTAATGAGGATCTCTTATGTCTTATACGGATAAGGTTTTGCAACTCATTTTTTCCGGTATTCTGTTATCTCTAACTTCAATTTTATTTTCTCCGCTTCTTTCCTGTGCACAAGGAGCATCCTTTGGCCAATCAGACAGTGACAGTGTGTTGGTAAGCAAGCTTGAAACTTATAACATCGAAACTGAGGAGCGGAAGGTTGTTTATCGAACCAGGGGACATATTGAAGCCCCAAATTGGTCGGTTGATGGCAGTTATTTTCTTTTTAACAGTGAAGGAAAGCTATATACCCTGCCTGTGACGGGAGGAGAACCAAAGGAACTAGATACCGGATTCGCTACAAATTGCAACAATGATCATGGTTTTTCTCCGGATGGGAAATGGTTGGCTATCAGTCATGCTCCTGAAAATGAGGGTTCGAAAATATATGTTATGCCTGCAGAAGGCGGCCAACCACGGCTGGTAACACCCAATTATCCTTCTTACTGGCATGGCTGGTCCCCTGATAGTGATACCTTGGTTTATCCGGCTGAACGGGACGGAGAATTTGATATTTATGCTATACCGTTTGAAGGAGGTGAGGAAGTAAAACTTACGGATGCTCCGGGTTTGGATGATGGTTCTGAATATACACCCGATGGAGAATGGATCTATTTTAATTCTGTTCGTACTGGTATAATGAAAATATTTCGCATGCGACCGGATGGTTCCGGTGTGGAACAAATAACTTCTAACGAAGAGTATGCCGACTGGTTTCCACATATTTCTCCTGATGGCGAGCAAGTGGTTTTCCTTTCTTATGATGCAAGTGTAGAGGGACACCCGCCGTTTCGAGATGTGGTACTTCGACTCATGCCTATGGAGGGAGGAGAGCCGGAGGTAGCTGTTCAGCTTTTTGGGGGACAGGGCACGATTAATGTTCCGTCGTGGTCGCCCGATAGTAAGAAATTTGCTTTTGTCAGCTATGAGTTTGTTCAAGAAACTGGTAATAAATGAGTTAGTCGGTATCTTTCATTCCACCACTTTATCCAGTTCCTTGAAAATTACTTTGGTATGAAACTCTCCATTTTCACCCATTGGATCAATATCTTCTGGGAGATGACGAAGTTGGACAACCAAGGATTGGTCGAAAGTTTCACCTACCTTGATTAGAGGTTCATATTTTTTCTGAACGGCACTAATCTCAACTACTACCGGCTGAAGCTGGAGCACTGGCAATAAATCATGGATACTTTTTTCCCAAATAGGGAAGAGGCATTCATATCCCATTTCTCTGAACGCCTTTTCGCGCCACTGTCGAATATCTTGCAGATACCAATCTCCAAATATAAGGTATCGAATGGATTCATCCTGCTCAGTAAGTTTTTGTTTTACCTTCTTAAGGTATAGGTCATTAGGACAATCGGTGGGCAGTGGTACTGTAATGAGGGATAGCCCGATATTCGCCGCCTGTTTCCGGATATGCGACATTCCGATCTGTTGATGAGGAACAATATCTGTTGATTCTTCATAGGTAGTCAAAAGCCTGAGCTCGGTATCGGGATATTGTTGCCTGTAGAAGTGCAAAGCCAGGTAGGCATCTTTCCCACCACTCCAAAAGAGAATATCCATAGAATTATTTGATTAAGTTATGTTATAAATAAACATCTAAAATTTTCCACTAAAATTCTGATTTCTCTGATCTGAATTCTATATTCCACCGTCCTAAAAGATAATGTCCTCATACAACTTCCTAATTTGATGGGTAATAAGAAGATGAGCAGCACTACACAAGAAGTTTATTTACGAACAAAGGGAATTCTTCCGATACAGAAGCTCCGGATCTTATCCAAAGCGGGTATTATTTCCTCCAAAGAGGGATATCCTCTGCAGGATGATCAATTCCAGCCAAATTCGATCGATCTTCGATTGGGAGAAATTGCCTATCGTGTTCGCTGTAGTTTTCTGCCGGAAGATGAAACAGTGGCCCAAAAGCTGAAAAAGCTTAGTCAATACGAAGTTGACATTACGGATGGTGCCATATTAGAACCTAATAGTGTGTATATCATTCCTCTGCTGGAAACCCTACATCTGCCTTCCCATATTTCTCCACAAAAAACTCTTTTTGACGGCTCCGAAGAAGACACCAGTTATCGAATTGTCTCGGGCGAACATCTTGCTGCAAAAGCTAACCCCAAGAGCACGACGGGACGTTTAGACGTGTTTACACGTGTTATTACGGATTATTCTCATCGTTTTGAAGAGATTAGGTCTGGCTATAATGGGGGACTTTATCTGGAGGTCGTACCTAAGTCGTTTCCAATCCGTGTAAAGACCGGGCATCGCCTTAATCAATTGCGGCTGCGTCATGGCTACACGGTGCTTTCCGATCAGGATATTTTGCGTACTCACAGCTCCAACCCATTGCTTTTTAAAGAAAACGGTCAGCCAGTACCCGTTGATGATTTAAAAGTAAATGAAGGACTATTTTTGAGCGTTAATCTTCATGGCGATGATGGGCAGGTTGTCGGTTATAAAGCAAAAAAGCACCGAGACTATATTGATTTGGACAAGATCGACTACTACAACGTGCCTGAATTTTGGGAACCGATTTATGCCCAGCAGGATGATCATCTCATCCTCGAACCGGAGGCTTTCTATATTTTTGCCTCCAAAGAGCGCTGTCGTATTCCCGAGCACCTGGCCGCGGAAATGATTGCCTATGACACGGGGTCGGGAGAGCTTCGAACCCATTATGCCGGTTTTTTTGACAGTGGTTTTGGGGGAAGAATTGAAGATAAAGGGGCCCGGGCAGTGCTTGAAGTGCGTTCCCATGATGTTCCCTTCTTGATTGAAGACGGACAAACATTTTGCAGCATGAAGTTTGAGCCTAATACGGAAATTCCCGAAACAATTTATGGGGAGGATATTAAGAGTAACTACCAGGGACAGGATCTTAAATTAGGCAAGCACTTCAAACAAGATTAAAATGTCATCGGCTGCTGTTGATAAATGTATATGTCACCGCCGTAGGTTTAGCGATATCGATAAGTACTGTCAGAATCACGATATTTCTACCGTTGAGGAACTTCAGGATGAAGGTATCTGCAGTACGGGCTGTGGACTCTGCATCCCGTACATAAGGATGATGTTGAAGACCGGCCGTACTACCTTTAAGCCCGGAGAATCATATCAAGATTAAAAGTGGAAGCCTATGAATATTTTTTATGCACCTCCTTCGCAAATTCACGGAGACGTGGCTGAACTTTTAGATCAGGAAGCTCACCACGCCTCAAAAGTGATGCGCATGAGAGAAGGAGATCGCCTGATAGTTGTTGATGGAGAGGGAAGTCGTTATGAGGGACCTATTCGAAGAATTACGAAGAAATCTGTGCAAATTGAGTTGCAAGAACACCAGCAATTTGACAAGCCAGTCCCTAAAATCATTCTGGGTATGGGGATCATCAAGAAGCGTGATCGACTAGAATTTGCTGTGGAAAAGGCTGTTGAGCTTGGGGCTTCGCGTATAGCATTGTTCCGGCAACGAAGAGGACGAAAATGGCGAAATGGGCGAGGAAGACGACAATGGAAGCGAGGAGATTCTGTACGGTGACGAATTCGTCGACGTACTTGAAACAATCGCGCCGGTCAACCCGATTGACGTGCCTGGTAGTATCGCCGGAAAGGAATAATGATCGACGCAAGGACCGTCATCGGCGAGACCGCGCTGTCGTTTACTGTGCGAGCGGGGTGGGCGCACTTCAGACGGATAGAGGCAAATCGAACGAAGATGACCTATCGCCTTCCACCGCGGACGACAATCGCTGGAATGCTCGCTGCCGCAGTCGGCTATGATCGAGATAGTTACTACGACCTCTATGGGAAAGACGTCTCGGCGATCGCTGTCAGTATCCACCCCGACCATCGGATTCGAACGGTTTCGCTGCCGAAGCTGGCCGTTGATACCCGAGATGATGTGGCACAAAACGGCGTTCAAGCCCTCGCAAAGATCGATACCGAGGCCGGGAGAGTTGTCATGCCGAACCCGGACGCGACTCGGCAGCGATATGCTTACGACTATCTCGTTGATCCTGTCTATCAGATCGATGTCTGGCTCGATGATGAGGAGGCCTATACCGCACTTCGCGATCAACTCTTCAACGGTCGGTCTCGCTACTCGCTTTCGCTCGGCCGATC
>CAYXVW010000167.1:0-6137 GCA_964468695.1 uncultured Balneolaceae bacterium
CTGACACACTGATCACTGTTGTTCTGTTCACTGACATGCTGATCACTGTATTCACTGCTTAATAAAAGTTGTCCGGTCCACCCCTGTATTAGCCGTTCGTGGATCATAACCGTATACCAATATCTGGTATGCCCCGTTCTCTTCCGGCGTAAAGGAGGTTTCGAATGTGTTCTGTTTCCCGGCAAATTCCATTTGCTTTCGTTCGACTTCTTCTCCTCCTTTTTCAATGACAGCAACAAATTCCATCTCATTACTATCCCACAGGCCGCCCGGCTCAATGGGACATCCACACATCATAACCGCATTAGCCGTAATGGTTACCGTATCATTGGGGTTGCGTTCATGGGCCTGAGGCTGCAGTATATCGATGGCGAAACCCGGGATCTCAAGAATAATACCATCTCCGGTAATGTCCTTACCCGGTATCAGCCACAGCTCAGTGCTGGATGTAATTGCAGACTGCCTTTGAGATATCGGTGCCGTAGCGGATACTTTCACCAATGTGGGTTCAGATAATTCAAGTTGGGTTTCGAATTTTGCGGCTCCTTCGGTATGCAAGCCTCCATACCGCTGGTGGGGCTCCCGTACCAGCCGTTGGGTATCTCCCGTTGAACCTTCGGTCTTCCCTTCCGCAAGAATGGTTCCCGAATCGGCCTCTTCAATAAGTATCGAAGCGCCATCCATTGAAGTTCCTATAAACTTAGCATCTTTAGCTATGGCCCGAACGACCACTTTTGTAGACTGCTGGGCCAGACTAGTGACCGTTATACATCCAACAAGCAAAAAGAATAGAAAACTGGTTTTAATCTTCATAGCATTTGTTTTTGTAAATTAAGATACGTTAACCTGAGCTTTTGATGTAAAAATCGACAAAAAGACTCAAATAATCCCTCCTTGAGGAGGGTGGCCTATCCGCCGAGTGGTGGATAGGTCGGGAGGTGTTTGCTTGGTAAAGGGAACACCCCTCATACTGGTAAATCACCGAGCGGACTCCCCTCAAGGGGAGATTATATTCTCCTTATTCTTATGTCGATTTCACATTAAGTTAACTAAACTACCTGCCACATCATATAAATAGCAGCTATAGCGCCAGCAAAGAGAAGAATAACAACGAAATAGGCTTCGAAGGTACTGCTTCCTCCCTTTTTAAGTGCGTTCACCATTCCTGTCAGCGGAACTTTCCAAAACCAAATTAGGACTAATATTCCGATGACGATTGCTACCAATATCATTACCATGGGAATGAGTATCCGATATCTCAGTGATTAACTTAACATATAAAATATAACAAACAGGTAATACGTAACCTACCTGCTATCCACAGACAACACACTACATTTTGTTCTTCTCTTCAATCCATTTTGACATGTACCTGGTACTGGCGGCGATATGATGCATTAACATGCTGCCTATAAAATTTTGTCTGCGATGGCTCTCCAAATCTCCCTTTATTCTGTTTATCCTGGCAACAAACCGCTCTTCAAAATTATCTTTAGAGAACCGTTTGTTGATAATGTTTTTTCCACATTTTTGGGCTTTTTGCCATTTCTCCCGGTTCCTATAAAGTTCAACCGAGCTATCTACGAAATCCTCTGGGTTGTTTTCAACAGCGCCGGACCATCTCAGGTTTCCCTGTAGTCCCTCTGCGCCAATATCGGTTGTGACCGAAGGCGTTCCGCATTCCATCCCCTCAACCAACTTTCCTTTTAAACCCGCTCCAAATCGGAGAGGAGCCAGCATAACTTTCGCTTTGCCTACCACCTGTTTTGCATCCTCCGCCCTGCCTTTGATATGGAAACCCTCCCCTGGCTGATGAAGCTGCTGAACTTTCTGAGAAGGATATGCACCATAAACATGAAGTTCCGCTTTGGGCAAGGCTGATCGAATTAAGGGCCATATATCATTTTTTAAATACTGTACTGCATCCCAGTTGGGAGCATGCCTGAAATTGCCGATGGTAATAAAGTGCCGGCGCTCACTGAAATCCAGCCAGGTATCCAAGTGTTTTTTATCAATGGCTTCTACCAAAAAAGGCAGATAATGGAGCAATGATGGATCGACCCTGAATACATTTTGTAACACCTCCATCTCATATTCTGAAATTATTAACGTAAGGTCGCACCTGTAAATGCTGGCCACCTCCCGTTTCGCCACATCGGCCTGCAGCAGCTCTTCGGGATTAAAAGAGCGTCCGTCCCTGACTGCTTTTTTTCGTACTCGTCGGAGACAGTGCAGGTCTTCGCTATCCAATATTCGCATCGCTTGCGGACAGTTCTCTGCAACCCGCCATCCGAACTGTTCCTCAATGGTAAATCGGTCGAAAAGCACCATATCCGGTTGCAGATCTTTTATAAACTCATCAAATGAGGAATCGTTAAGCTTAACGGACTGTTCTTTAATCCCTTTTTGCTCCAGGTCAACGCTGTAATTACTCTTCTCCGCTGTTGACGCAAAAGTTATTTCATAGTTCTGCTTTTGAAACAGGGATAGAATTTCCATCATCCGCCTCCCGGCGGCGGAAGAGTCTGGTTCGGGCCATACCGAACCTATTACTAAAAGGGAAGAATCTGCCATGTTATTGCTGTTTAATACTTCTGTATGTCATGCAAACATACCATATTATTGGATTGTCATCATCTATAATTCCTGATTATTTAGCACACCCAAATTAGCTATTTAAAATTGCATTCCAACCCCTTAGATCTTATTCTTCAGCCACCCACAGAATGTTTAGCAATGATCAGGAATTAGCAAAATGGATTTACAAATAGAAGGTACGGTAAAAAAAATACTGGAAGAACAATCAGGATCGGGAAAGAACGGACCCTGGCGCAAACGCGACTTCATTTTAGAAACCGAGGGGAAATACCCTAAAAAAGTATGTATTACACAATGGGGCGACAATATTGACAAAGCTGATCTGGAGGAAGGCGAGGAAATAGTTGCCTATATAGATATACAAAGCCGCGAATATAAAGGTAATTGGTACACCGATGTCAAAGCCTGGAAAATTGAAAAAGGCGACCAAATAACGGATCAGTCAGCCGGACAGGATTCGATGCCCGTTATAAACCTCTCGGCTGAAGATGAAGACGAAGAACCTCCGTTTTAAGAAATTCAGCTTTTATTCTTGGTGTACGTGTTGGACTCACATTTTTTTATAAAAGGTGGTTGTAGATGTAGGCCATTATATCTTATATTTGCTCTTTGTCAGAATTGAAGCCTGAGTGGCGGAATTGGTAGACGCGCCGGATTCAAAATCCGGTGGCCATTGCGGTCGTGGGGGTTCGAGTCCCCCCTCAGGTACTTCCCCATAACTAGTTACTGTAGTATCTGTAACACGATCCGGAATTATTACTTTGGTATTTGTATAATTTCTCAGTGTTACATCGGTAGCAGTTCCGTCCGGGCGATCTACCCCATACCCGGCATTCTTTCCAAGGTAACCTCTGTTACTTCCCACCTCAATCACCATCTTTGGGGGGATAAAATCGCTATTAGTCGTTCGTAGTGTAACATGATGCCCGCTGCCATTGATTTTAGCCAACAAGTCATTACCCATGCCGCCCCGGCTGTCGAGGATTTCCATATCCACATCTGCATTTTCGGTTGAGTTACTGGCTATCGTCAGGGCTTCCCCGTACTTGGCGTCGGCCCGCACGCTAATCAACCGGTCATTGGAACCCACGTGGAAACCCGCTGCCACAGTTTCAGTAGCTTGGGAGTCAATAATCAAGTTTGGTGCCTGACCGAATCCCGTACAAATACCCCGTCGCATCTGCGTTACCGTTGAGTTAATGATGGTGGTTCGTCCTGTTGGAATACCCTCGCCTCCACTGGGATACAGGCGGATGCCATCTTCACTCAGGGAGACCATTTCATTAGGAGGAATTTTACCTTTAGGAGTAGGCGGGACCCCTTCACCGGTTCCTACAATTTTGAAATCTCGTTCATAAGCTAATCCTGAGGTCTCGGCCAGAATGTCACTGGTGGGACGCAACAAGCCATCCACGTGACAATCACGGATGAGCGTATTTTTTGCCCCTTGCACAAAGATGCCGTGGCCCATCGCCCGCATGTGCACTGTGCAGCCGATCAGGCGGGTCCCGTCAGCCGGAGCGCCGATGCGAATACCGTTCATCTTTTTCACGATGCCACCACCAATACCAAACAGGCTGCCATAGCCCCAGGGCACGGAACCTTCCGTCCGAACCGTTGCATTTCGCAGCGTTACATTTTTTCCTGTAATATTAAACAGTTTATTTTTGCCCTGGATGCCGGGCTGGTCTCCATACGTTTCCACATACACGCCTTCCATTGTAATATAATCACCGGTCAGATCAATCACGCTGTAAAACCCAATGCTGGTGCCGAAATCACTAAAGAGCTCGGTATCAACCTGAATGCGAACGCCGGTCAGGTCGTACTCGCTACCGTTGCCGGTAAACTCAATGAAATGATTGTACAGCGTCTTGTTCAGGCGGTAGGTCCCCGGACGAAGTCGTACCTTCACGCTATCCATCTGGGCATAACCACGGAGCGCACCTAAGCTCTCGATCATGATAAAGCCATCCTCATCTAATCGGGGGTTGGTATCTGCCTCGGTCAGCTCAATGTTGCTGACGGAATAGGTTATCCCCTTCGGCACCTCACCCCGTTTAATACGAAAAATGAGCTCCCCTCTTGCTTCAAGACCAGTAAGAGAGACTTCCTCCGAACCGGCAACCGTGCCTTCCCAAAGTTTGTTTGCCGCGGCATCAAACAGCTCAATAGGTATTTCGGTATCATCCTCTGTTTCTATATTGAATGAAATGGCAGAGACAGCTCTATCTAGCTCCAGGTGAAACAGTATGTACCCTGGGAGGCTACCCTCCGCTTTTGCATTTGTTTCGGCTGTAAACCCATCTTGTGAGGTGGAGAAGTTGAAGATGTCCTCATAATCCGACTGGTTGATGCGAATCATCCAGTCACCCTCAAAAAACTGGGGAATGCCCAGATCTGGCTCCGAGGCTTGGGCTTTTTGGGTAGTAAAACTGACCAGAGCAAACAGCACGACAATCAGACTTGCAACAAAAGCTCGTGCATTCATTCTCGAATATAGATTTCTATCAATCATAGTTTTTTATTTATTAATTCAATCTTCCTCGCTGCAAACTGGTTGATCTGTGGCTTAAATTATTATTGAGTAAGAGCCAGAGAATTATTCTTGAGGCTTAATCCACACCGCCTGACCCCCACTGGGTTTCAGCGGAATATCCAAGCTCATAGTTGAGTTAACATCCATTTGCCGAATCCCGACGTTTGTGCGTGTATCCACTGACTCATCATCGTAGTAGATCGTTGCGGTGTACTGCTTATCTTCGTCAAGAAAATCGAGAGGCAGATCAAGCTGTCGCGCTTCCCCATTATTGACCGTCCCTACAAACCATTCCTCGCCGTTCCTGCGTGCAATAGTGGCATACTGGCCGATGCTCCCGTTTATCACCTTGGTTTCGTCCCAGGTGGTGGGCACGTTGGCAAAGAATTCAATCTCCGGCTCACCACTATAATCACTGGGTGTATCATACCAGAATACCCACTGGACCTTGCTGAAGGAGACTACATTCATAGCCAGCTGGTGAGCATGGGTAGTTTTGATGCGATCGGTGTAATAGCATACCGTATAATCTGCTACGCCACTGATATATCGCGTGAATGGCAGCGTGGCATTATGGGATGCGGTAGGCATGTGCTCGTTGCCGCGGATACCCTCCACGGTCATCAGGTGGGGATAGGTGCGCTCGAGGCCGTTGCTACGGTAACCATCGTGTACGTTGACCATAATTTCGTGCTCGGCGGCTTTGGCGATGGTTTCGGTAAGCCAGCTCGTTGCTTCCTGGGAACCCACTTTCACAAAACCGAGCTTGATACCTGCAACACCCCATTTCTCGTATAACTTGAGCAGCGAATCACGCTGGGCTTCCATATGGAGGCGATTTACGTATAACCATACGCCAACATCATTCTTGTTTCCGTAGTCAATCGCTTCCTGCAGGTCCAGATTGGGCCTACTAACAGTCGTAGCATCACTTTCTTCGCTACCTTCCGGGCCGTACCAACCCGCATCGAAGTGCACATATTCCAGGCCCGCAGTTTCA
>CAYXVW010000168.1:0-6102 GCA_964468695.1 uncultured Balneolaceae bacterium
GGTTTTCCAGGTAGTTTACAATCTGATACTCTGTAAATGAACCCCCAAAACGAATCTTGATCTCCGGATCAAATACCCAGGGAGCCATCAACCGCTTCAGGTCTTTCTTGGTTTGCTTTTCGTAGAAACTGAAATCCAGTCCCGCATTAAAACGAATATCAAACTCAAACCGGACCGGCTCGTAAACCGCATTAGCAGCTCTTATGTTAGCATGTAGCGAATTCTGCTTAGTCACATATTCCTCCACCCGGTCCTTAAAATCCTGGCTGACTCTTGGCTTTAACCGGTGCTCGGTATTCCCCTCGGTCAATTTTGGAATCAATACCAGCGTTACATTACCAGGACTCATTTCATTAAGTTCACTGCCGTCCCAATACGCATGATTCAGGCATTTCACCTTATAGAGGCAAGGAAACTGCTGCAGCACCAGGTGCTCATAATCCCAAATACTCACTGCCCGGTTTTTATGTCGCAGCCGCTCACTCACCCGGCGGTAAAAAGCATTATCTGTTTCGGTCGGTCTTCCTCCAAAAGATTCATAAAGTTGGCTAACCGATTTCAGCTTTGCGCGCGGGTTTACCAGTTTCCCAATCGTTTCAGCGGGCAAACCGGTCTCCAGGTGATCAGTCGCATTCTCCTGATCATGGAACACAGCCGTAGCTGCCTGCGCGTGTACACCGGTAAACCGACAAACAGCATCCGGCTCTTTTTTCAAATGGATGCGCAACCAATGCAGCCCATCGCCTATAAGCGTATTATCACTGGTAGCCTCTTCAGGAATAGCAATCTCCACGATACCCGACCGGAGAAAGTTATTGGTTTCGTTACGGGTGAAATGATCCTTCAGATCTATCCATTCATTATCTGAAAGCACTGCCCACTCAATTTGGTTTTCTCCCTCGGGAAAATTGCTGTGCAAAGGATTTTCGCTTCCTTCCGCCACCTGAAACAGCAGGCTAATATTGCTACCGGACTCCATCTTTTCCAATCCGACAAATAACGTACCATGATTATAAGACGGCAACAGGGTGCTGTTGTCAGCAATAACGCGCTTGGTGCCAAAGGGATGCCGGTGAAACATGACGGTTGATTCCTCTTCATCTACCTCTTCCGTAAAAACAACTTTCTGTTTCGTAATATAACGCAGGGTAAGCTGATCGAGCAGCGGCGTATAGGGCTCATTTGGGAGATCTGCCTCATTTTCAGCTCCAAGAATAGCATTCACATAGAGCTCGGGATATAGATCATGGTAAAACGACTCGGTTAACACCAGTTCGATTACCCCCTTGTTAACTGTACTTGTCTCGTACCATGTTTTATCACTTGTATCATCGATCGCAACCTCAACTTGCGGCGGATCTTTGAAAAGAACCGAAGATTCTGATCCCAATTTAAATGGAGAGTTAACTTCAACTGTAAAATCTTCTCGCATGTCATCATTATTGGATGACTCATCTGTTCCGTTTGACTCTAATATGGGAGCAAAATAAAAACCGGTCAAATTATAGTTAGCTATACTTTCATCGATAGATAAAATGGAAGAATAACTATCCTTCTGCTCAATGATCGCGTCTTCATAATGCTCGTAATGGTCGCTGAAATTAGCCGGCAAATTCAACCATTGCATACTAAGATCAAAATAAGAAATCGGTTTGCCATACATCTCCGGATATACGACAGAGAGCTTCGAACCTACTTTGGGAGAAGAACCAAAGGGCCGAAAGGGCTTGGTGGGATCCAGGTTGCCCAGCTCGTTTTGTAACTGCAGCGATTCAACGCCCTCAACTTCCACCTCAAGACCCATACTATCTATTTTTGCTTTCTTCAGACTCTCATAATAAGTGGGATCGCTAAATATCACCTTCATAACCGGTTGATTGGTCCCGATAGAAGCCTCGTGCACCGATTCGTTATAACCAAAGACCGGGTCCTCTTCCGTACCCAGTTCAAACTCCCACTTTGTTTTATCGCCGTCAGCAAATTCTACCTTGCCAAGATCAAGCCATTCTTTTTCACCGGTAATCTGGGCCTCAATATCACTTGATGAAAAATCCTCCAGCAACGAAGGATTGGCAAGCTCAATGGCAAGCGTAACTGTTCTCTTCCCCTCCTGAAGATCCAGCAGATGCGATGCCACATAAAAGCTCAGCTCAGCTTCGGGCCACTCCAGCTCTTCCTCTTCATCGGACCACTCCTCTCTCCCAAAGGCCGGCCAGCTTTTCTCCTCTTTAAATTCCTTGCCCTGACCATCTGCCGAATTAGTAATCGGAGCATGCCGTAGAATACCTTCGTCTACGTACACGGACTTTAAAGAAGCCACCTTTGCGGAATTGACGACCAACGGGGTAGTCGTTCTATAATTGAGTGGATTCCCCTCGCTGTCTTTTCCCGCCTTTAAAAGCACTCCCGAATCGACCAGTTCTTGCTGAGCATTTTGGGCCAACTCAAAAAGAACATGCACCTTATCAGGCGTATAAGGCTGCTTCCTTAGCTTAAGTACCTCTTTATAATAGAAATCCAAGTGTCGCTGGGTTAGTTTATTTATACTTTCCTGAGGATATGCCAGCAACTTCAGAAAACTGGTAAAAAGGGCAAGATGCGGCTCAACATCTCCTTCTCCATACCTCTCTAGCAGTGATTCAATACCTCCTTCGGTTTCAAAAAAATCCTGCCAGTCGCCCCGGGGATCTTCGACATTATCTTCTGCATAAAAATTAACAAGCCGCGCATATTCATAGGCAAATTGCAGCCAGTCATCGGTATCCAAATCATGCAGTCTTACATTTTCGGGATCCAATGCATCCAAAAGACGGCTGGACTGTGAAGTACCCTGATGGATAAGCGGATTGCTATGTTGACAGGAGTCACTCATTCATGTTTGTTATTATATTTCGGTTCCTTCTTCCAGATAAAAGGGAAATACCTTGTTAAAACGAGAATTGGTAGCCCGGATCAGGTATTCAATTTCAATCATTAGCCGGCCTTCATATATAAATGTCTCGTCAATATTAATATTCAATGGTTCAATACGTGGCTCATAGTACAGAATAGCCGTTTCAACCAGGTCAGCCAGATATGTTTTCATCGATAAATTGAAAGATTCGAACACCATATCGTCAAGATTACAGCCATACTCAGGACGCATAATCCGCTCACCTTTACGGGTACCCACCAGTATTTCAAGACTGCGTTCAATATCTTCCCTGTTATGGGTTAATTGTACCTTGCCTTCTTCTTTATCAAATGCAGGTGGAAAACTCCATCCGCTGCCTAAAAAATCTTTTCCATTCTCCATAAGAGTTTCGTTAGCCTCCAATTATTACCGTTCCGCTGCCTGCTACAATTTGTCCGCCGTGCGAAGTCATATCTCCCATTCTTGCAGCCGGTTTCCCTTCTATCAACACCGTTGCCGATCCCTGGATGATCGTATCGGGTGGTCCCGAGCAGGTAGCCATATCACCCATCCGGGCGGCGGGCATTCCCTCAATTAAAACAGTAGGTGCTCCCGGCGGTAAAACAGGTCCGCCCACGTGGGGAGCCCCACCCGGATTGACCATTGGACAAGTGTGCATATCGGTTATCCTTGCTGCTGATGGCATAATTATAAATGGTTACTTTTTTTGAACTCTGTATTTCTATTATCAATTAATTTGAACAATACTTCCCTTTATCGCGGTGGTTCCACTTGAGCTCACCTCAGCCGAGGCTGATCCTTCTGCTTTAAAACCAGCATTGGCCTTAACATTGATATTTGTTCCCTCAAGATTCAGATCACCGGTTGCCTTAATATTGATATCCGAAGGACTTTCCACGGTAATACCATCGCTATTCATAACCATACTGTTGCCATTCTCATCTTCCATGACAATCTCTCCCGCATCATCATCGATAGAAATTTTCTTTCCCGAAGGCATTTCAATGACCACAGAAGGATCATCATCATTGAGCAGCATCTTTATTTCTCCACGACTTACCCATCCCTTCTCATGATTATCATCACTGGCCGCAATAGGTGCCGGATTGTTAGCGCTATTCAGGGAACCTAAGATAATCGGCTGGTTGGGGTCCCCGTGGATAAAGCCCACTACCACTTCATCATCTATTTCGGGGCGTATAATCACTCCCCGGTTATCGCCTGCCCCGGCCGTAGCCAGCCGTGCCCACACCCCCTGCTCCTCGGTATCAATCATCGGTAACCGAACGAGGATACGTTCATCGCCATCCGGATCTTCCTCGATTTGCGTAACCAGTCCGATTTGCAGCCCGCTCACAGAGGGCAGCATTCCGGCCGCAGGCTCCTCGGAAATTTTATATTGCTCGCTAAACCATTCCGGAGAAAGGCCAAACTGCACGTCCATCAGCCACTCCCCCTTGTAAAAGCTATGCTTTACACCGCTCACAAACGCATTGCCGTTAAACCGATCACCAACCCCTTCCAGAGTAATAACCGCTCCCGGATTAATGGTAGATAAACCACGAATCTTTGCTCGTCCCCGGACCTTAGCCAGCTCATGCTTCATGAGCTTTGCGTTAGCCCATGTCTGCAACACTTCACTGGGTATTTTAGCGCCGGCCCGGAGAGACCATTCCTTATTTTCAAAACTCCCTGAAAGATCATCAGAGCTGATATTTCCCGGCGTTACCGGCGATGAAGAAGCCGCGTCTACCTCACTGAGTTCTGTTTTAGAATAATCCCAGGAAATCCCTTTTACTGATTCCATCTGGTTCGTACCATCCATTTCGGCATCAATCTCCAACAGGTTATTGCCATAGACAACGGTTTCCACAGGTTCCTGGCCGAAGTCGGGTTTCTTAATAGAAATAGTGCCTCCCTCAACGTGACAAAACAGACCATTTATATCAGCCCGGCTCTGGATAAAATCCCAATCAGTAGACTGAAACTGCAAAATTTCCTTATGGGTAAACTGCGTTGCTTCTACATCCGCACTTACATTGCCGTATTCACCAATAATCGTTTCAAAAACCTCACTTTCGGTAGAGTCATAAAAATATCGGCTCTTGGGAATGGTCGTGAGTTTTATAGCCGGGTCGGTACAATTTACTGTTAGTATACTATTGCCATTGGAGCGCATTTTAATAGACTGTCCCGTAACGAGTCCTTTAAACACCGTATTTTCTTCAGACTCATACCCCAGCTGAATTTCAATTTCATTGCCCGGCACGAACCAATCCTCTTCACTGACCTTGAAGGTCTGATCTGAGGTATTTCCATCAAGGATAACCACTTTCGCCCGGGGAATACGGTTCAACTCATTCCAAATATCGATAGAGTACACTTCTACTGTCGACGGGACTTCTTCTCCCTCAACCAAGATGGTATGGGTTACCACACCGTTGGTTCGCGCGCTGTTTGATAGGATATCTGTTGGTAAAACCGGCATATTATTAATTCATTTTTTCAAGGGGCGGGAACACGATTTCGGTTCCCTGTTTCAAATTTCGAAAATCAGTAATCCCGTTAATTCGGGCCACTTCAAGGTAATATTTGGAGTCGCCGTAAATATTATACGTCATCAGTGGCAGGGTGTCTCCTTCTTCCACGGTACGGACATGCGTTAAGTCGGGAGAACTTTTATTTTCGCGGGCAGCCCGCTCTGTTTCCTCCACATACTGTTTGAAGGTCGTTTTTAGCACAGCCCGCAAAGGCAGTCCCTGCGGACTAAACATCTTGTGCTCAATCTTCAGGCTCTGCAGCTGGCATTTAAACAGGAGCGTGCCCCATACTAATTGAAGGTAACGCGGGCGGTGGATTTCTCCGTCATAACTAAGCGCCAACTTCTTAAAGTGCGTGATATCCGGGGTAACGCCTACCGGACCGCTTTTAAGGTTGCCCAGCGCACCGGATCTATCGAGCAGAAATTCAAAGCTGAGTGTCTGGGGATTCGTATTATTATATTTATTAGCGGCACTGCTGGTACCCGACGCCTGCAGCTCGGAATAATTCACATAGACCGACTGGGTATAGCTCTCGGGATTAACATGAGCTTTAAAAGGCGGAACGGGCGCCGGATTTGTAAATTCAGCATTTTTATATCCGACGATAAGCATTTTTAGGGTTTCATCAGCCATAATACACTACCT